>JAYVHC010000676.1:0-8050 GCA_043771575.1 Planctomycetia bacterium | reverse complement strand
ACCGAGGATAATCACATGCGAAAAAACTTCAAAAAAATCCGCGTCATGACGCTCGACACACTTGAAATTAATCGTTACATCTAACGCGTTCCGGCTGATACCCGAAAATCGGGAGGCTCTAAACATGCTTTATGCGCCACCCATTATTATCGGGAGAGCGACGCTCCTGCGGAGCTTTGTGGGGTCGCGATTGGAAGTTCACCAGCACTGGGAGCGAATCTCATTGCCGAAAAAAAGCTCGGGAGGAGCCTCGTCCGCCTCGTCCTGACGATCCGCGCGGCTCCTCCGAAACACGCAATAATCGCGGCGTCCATCTCAGAGATACGGACCTATCGTATCCTAAAGTGAATGCCATTAATCACGCGGATGATTCCGCCAAAATTCTTTCGAACCAAGCGCCAGCCATGTTGGTGACAAGCCGGATGTCAGCAGGATTGTTGACTAACAAATGGTCCGCCTGGGGAAGGCAGATTATGCTTGCAGGTGCGGGTGGAGTGTCATCATCCGTCGCGCGCTGCGTCAATAGACTGTAAAGCCGTAGCACATGCTCAAAACGCACCGTTTCATCTTCCGGCGAATGGAACAAAAGCGTTGGCTTGCCAAGTTTTCGCAAGCGAGCGGGCAAATCATACGACCGAAAATCGGCCAGCATCTGCTGGGCGATTTGGTAGGTGCGTCCGCCGATGTTCACTTGGCCAATGCCCTCGGATGCAATCCTCGGATCCAGGCGTAGCAACAAATCGGCCAAGTGAGTCGTATCGCTGGGCGACGCAAGTGAAATGATCCCGCGTACACTTTCGATTTCTTCAGCCATCGACAAACTGCATGCGCCTCCAAAACTGTGGCCCATCAAGAAGCTCGGCGGTTCAAAATTCTCACTCAGAAAAACTGACGCAGCACGCAGATCGGCACGATTGCTGGTGAAATTCGTTTGCGAAAAATCTCCTTGACTACCGCCCAATCCTGTGAGGTCATAGCGCAGAACGAGGAAACCGTGTTCCGCCAAGCTTTGACTGATGCGGACGATGGCTTTCAAGTCTTTTGAACAGGTGAAGCAATGGGTGAAAAGTACGGTTGCTTTGGGACAGCCTTCAGGAAGATCGGTGATCCCAGCCAGTTGAAAGCCTGAACCACCGACGAACGAAACGCGCTCACTAGTACGAGCCAATTTTCCAAGCCTGTGTAAGAGACCAGCGGGCAAGGGACTAGTTGCGATCAACGGTGCCGAAATTGCCACGTTTGATTGCGAGCGCCATCGCTTTGGGGACTTCGGCTTCAGCCAGAACTAAGCTTGCGCGATTCGCGGCGACATTGGCACGATTCTCTTGCTCGGTCGCAATTGCTTCGGCACGGCGAGATTCTGCGAATGCGCGGGCTACTCGGACGTCGGCTTCGGCTTGATCGGCACGCAAGCGAGCACCGATGTTGTCGCCGACATCGATATCGGCGATGTCGATCGAAACAATTTGAAAAGCCGTCTGAGCATCCAGGCCGCGACGCAATACGGTCCGCGAGATCACATCGGGATTTGCCAACACCGATTGGTGGGATTCGCAGGAACCGATGCTACTGATGATGCTTTCGCCAACCCGCGCGATGATGGTCTCTTCCGTAGCGCCACCAATCAACTGTTCAAGATTAGTTCGCACGGTGACTCGAGTGCGCACTCGCAGCTCGACGCCATCTTTAGCAATTGCACTGAGCGTCGCTTTGCCGCTGCGTTTCGGATCTGGGCAATCGATTACCTTCGGCATCACACTGGTGCTGACGGCGTCTTGCACATCACGGCCCGCCAAGTCGATAGCCGCAGCTCGATCGAAATCCAGGTCGATGTTGGCTCGATGTGCGGCAATGATGGCTTGCATGACTTTCATCACATTCCCGCCAGCCAGATAGTGGGCTTCGAGTCGCTGAGTGGTAATGCCATTGCGCGAGGTGATGTCCAAACCGCTCTGTGCGGCCATGATTTTCGCTTTGACGATGATGCTCGCTTTGACCTGTCGGAAGTACATTCCGACCAAGCTAATCATCGAGACGCGCGCGCTGGCGGCGAACGCCTGCACCCACAGTGCTCCAAAGGCGAAGAACGAGACAAACGTGAACAGTGCCAGGAGGAGCAGAAAGCCGATAACGACCCACCATACGATTGTCGTCCACGAAAGCTGCGCGATGAGTAATGAGTCCATGGCAATCGTCCTGTCAAGAGTTTAATGCGACAGCGCGGGAGGCTGAGGGCCCTATCATAACCTCTGCGGCGCAGCATTCCAATCTGTGGCGTAAGCTAGAAGCTTGCGATTGTGACCGTGAAAACGCTAATCGCAAGCTGGAAGCTTACGCCACTTGGCCGCACTATTGAATCAACCAAAATTCTGGGAGCATGCAGATCGCCCACAAAACGTCTTGTACGAGCTCGGGTGTCGGCTGGGAGCCCATTGATTCGGTCAATAACTGCTGCTCGTCGGGTGTGGGTTGTCGCGAAAGTGCAAACTGATAGATGAATTCAACCAAGCGCTTTGAATCCCCTTGGAATCGTAGGGCCAATTTAGCAGCACCTGCGGCAAAAGCCTTCGACAACTCTGCTTCGTTCGCCAAGTCGATCGCTTCGAGCGTAGTCAGCTCGGTTGGCCGCATCGACACGATCTGTTCGCGCATCGGCCGGCCCAACGAACGCATGAGGGCGGTGTTTTTCAGCAATGAGGCTCGCACCATCGGCAGCGTTCCACTGTTCCATTGTGCCATTAATTGACTGGCTTGAGGGTCAATTTGGTCTTTCCACGCGCCAATCGTCGGGACAATGTGCGCGTCCTGAAAATTCTTGGCAAGTGCCCCCAAACGACCTTCTTTCACGCTGGGAACTTTGTCGCTCCAATTCCAAGATGCGTTGGACACGATGGTCATGGGGTCCCCTGACTCAAACACCAATTGGCCCGCGAAATAGAATCCGGCGGCATTGGGAGAATCGCCCGCATTCTTGCAGATCACTGCAATTTGGTTATCACCTTTCTTAAGCATGGTGTGCAGTGGAATTGAATGCAACTGTGTCCATTCGCTGCTGCGGTCCGCTTCGCGACCGTTGATGAACAGCGCAAACTCGTTATCGCAAGTCAACATTGCGGCACCACGCAACGGAGCACTGTCCAATTTGAAATCATATTTCAGCACGATTGTCTCGCCGGCTTTCGGCGGATCGCTTTCACTCTTGCCCCAGATCCACTGAGCGTCCGGGGGATGGGTGCGGCTAGCCGCTTTATCCACGAAGGAGTGGATGATGGGCGCGTCGAACTTGGTCGGGGCCGTACCCGTCAGCTGCCAGACTGCATCCAAGAACTGCTCAGCCGTCAATCGCCTTGATCGCGGTCCAGCGTACTTATAAGTCGTTTCCTTCGATTCGCGAACAACTTCGCTGCGAGACTGGTAGGCTTCGGAGTTTACGATCAAGGCCAATAGTTTTTTTACATCGAACTTGTTGTCGACTAAATAGACTGCCAAGTAGTCGAGCAAGTCGGCGTTCCATGGTTCGGTCTGCATCGCATCCAGCGGATGAACGATGCCGTGCCCCATCAAGCGGTACCAAAGTCGGTTGGCGATGGTTCGGGCAAATCGTCCGTTTTCAGTGGCCGTCATCAATGCGGCCAATTGGTTCAGTCGTTCAGCTCGAGGTGCCTTCGCGTCCACTTGGCCCAGTTCCGGAAACAGCCAGCTGGCCTGCGCGGTTCGGCCCACCGGTTTATCGCAACGGTGAATATCCAACGTGCGTTCGGAGTAGATCGCAGCTAGACCGTAGGCTTCGTCAAGCTTCCAACGATCGATAAAGCTGTCGTGGCAGGAAGCGCACTTGAGATTGATCCCTAAGAATGACTGCGAAACACTCTGCGCGAACTGAATTTCAACTGTCTGCCCCGCGCTGACTTCGCCACGCCAGCGAATTCCGTCGATGTAGCCCTGGCTCTCGGGACTAGTGGGCGCGATTAACTCGCGTGCCAGCGAGTCGAACGACTTGTTGTCGACCAACGCTTTGTACAACCAGCCGCTGATCTGCTTGCGCCCGCCGGTAATGAAACCGGTACCGCTATAGTCGTTGCGCAGCAGATCGTTGTAGAAGCTCAGCCAATGATCGGCATAGGCGATCCGGTCTTCGAGTAACGCTTGGGCTTTTCGATCGCGTTTGTCGGCCGCGGATTCCGCGAGAAACTCAGCCAGCTCAGCCGGCTCGGGCAGCAATCCCGTCAGATCCAAGCGCACTCGCCGCAGGAAAGTGGCGTCATCGACTCGCGACGGACGGGTTACATCATGGGAGGCCATCCAGTTGTCCAGAATGCGATCTATTGGATTTTCATGTCCGTTCATCGCCTGCGGCAGCTCAGGTCGTCGGGGCTTGAGAGGCGGTTCATAGGCCTGGGGCGCAAACGAAAAACCGGACTCCCACGCCAAATCACTGGCGATCCATTTTTCCAGGATCTTGATTTCCTCCGGCTTCAATCGCGGCTTTTCTTTCGGCGGCATTTGATCGTCTTCGTCGGTTGATTGCACCAATTCAATCAACCGCGAGTCGGCGGCGTTTTCCATGTCGACGTGCCCTGACTCGACGAGCAGCGCCCGAGTATTCAGCGAAAAACTCCCCTTGGCTTCGCGGCCTCCGTGACACTCAACACAATGCTTGCGCAGGATCGGTACGACTTCGTGGCTAAAGTCGATTGCTTGGCCGTCTGCTTGACTGACAAATGCAAGGCTGAGCAGCGCGAAAAAACGATATAAGTTCAGCATGATGGTTACTCAGCGGGTGGTGCAATATGCAGATTAGGTTTTAGGCACGGGTGTAGGGCATCGCCATTAAGTGTTCTTGGCGAGCAAATGTAGCTGGTTTCGTAAGAAAGCAGGGTTCACCGGTGACCTATCTTCCGCGTCCGGTTTCTGACGAAACCAGCTACCCCATTAAATTCCTTGACATTTGCGATTGGATTTAGGGACGAAGAATACTTAACGGCATTGGGTGTAGGGTGGGTTTCGTTTCTCAACCCACCCTACCTCTAAAACCGGTGGCCTCGTCGGGGGCCATGCTCAGTGAGCGTAAGGATCTCAGGACCTAGCTCGGTCATTAGGATCGTATGTTCAAACTGAGCGGACAGTCGCATGTCGCGGGTGCGGACTGTCCAGCCATCTTTCTTATCCAGTCGCGTATAGCGCGTGCCAGCATTTACCATCGGCTCGATCGTAAAGCACATACCGGGCAGCAAGCGTTGTTGTTTCGATTTGCGGTCCGGAAAGTGTGGAATGTTCGGCGGCTGATGAAACACTTCCCCTAGCCCGTGTCCAACGTACTCACGGACGACTGAAAAACCGCGGCGATGGGCCTCGTTGACGACAGCATCGCCGATCACACTGACCGTGCAATTGGGTCGCAGAGCATCGATAGCCAAGTAAAGGCAATCGAAAGCGCATTGCGTCACCTCGCGCGCCTCGTCGCTGGCTTCGCCGATGATAAAAGTCTCGGATTGGTCGCCGTGCCAACCGTTTACCACGGAAGTAATGTCGACGTTGATGATGTCACCTTCTTGCAGTCGCGTTTTGTCGGGAATGCCGTGACAGATGACGTCATTGACGCTGGTGCAGCAACTCTTGGGGTAGCCCAAGTAGCCGAGCGTGGCGGGAGTGTGACCGTGATCCAACGTGTAGGAATGAACGAGTTTATCGATGGCTTCGGTGGTAGTTCCCGGCTGGATGATCTCTCGCAATTGGTCCATCAACTGCGCGTTGAACTTGCCAGCGGCGCGCATGTGGTCACGAGCTTCTTCGCCAAGTAGCAGTTTTCTCGCGTTTTGATTCTGCAACATGAGAGCTCGTTCGTTTGCTTTCCTAAAATATTATTGCCTGAACTTTTCAGAAAGTTCGATTTGATTGCGTAAATTATAGAGACGAAGCCACAACTTTGCACCCGTATTTTCAAGCGGACCGCAAGTTCGCATAAGCTACGGTGGAACCGGCCGCGAAGTAATCGTTGCAAACCCTAGCAACGCCTTGCCGAAAAGCTGACAACTGGGCAAAATGTGCTATGGAAAAAGGTCGGCTTGGGGCTAATCGGCTCCGGTATCAAAATCTCTTGGAAATCTGAAAATGCTGGCGAAAGATATCAAGACGGGTGCAGTCATCGTTGAAAATGGCGAACCAATCATTATCGAAAATCTGTATGTGCAATCACCGAGTGCACGCGGCGCTGCCACACTTTACAAATTTCGCGGCCGCAATTTGATTACCAAGCAAAAAATCGACATCACCCTCAAGGGCACCGATAACATGCCTGAGGCCGACTTCCGCAAGCGAGTCGTGAAAATGATGTACAAAGATGCCGAGTCAGTTTTCCTGATGGACGAAGAGGATTACAACCAGTATTCGCTTAGCTTGGCTGACGCCGGCGACGCGATGAACTATTTGACCGAAACGCTGGAAGGCACGTTTGCACTGATCTATCAAGACGAATGCGTAGGTTTGACACTGCCGACTTCTGTCGAATTGACCGTCACGCAATGCGATCCGGCCATCCGTGGCAATTCGGCAACCGCGCGCACCAAGCCGGCTACGATGGAAACCGGAATCACAGTTCACGTCCCAGAATACATCAAGGAAGGTGAGAAGATCAAAGTCGACACGCGAACCGGTGATTTTCTATCGCGGGCTTGAGTCGTCCGTAGGCTGGGTTGAGGAAGGAAACCCACCAAGTAGCTATCACATGGCGGTGCTGGGTTTCGTGCCTCAAACCACCCTACAAGATGCCTTTGATGATCTCGCCGTGGACGTCGGTCAGGCGGAAATCGCGGCCTGCGTAGCGGTAAGTTAGTCGCGTATGGTCGAGTCCCATGAGGTGCAAGATCGTAGCATGCAGATCATGAAAATGGACTTTGTCCTTGATTGCATAATAGCCGTACTCGTCCGACTCGCCGTACTTGATTCCGGGCTTGAAACCGCCGCCACAGAACCATTGAGTCATCGCGTGCGGGTTGTGATCGCGTCCGTCACGACCGCCTTGGCTAACGGGTGTACGACCGAATTCTCCGCCCCACCATACGATCGTGTCATCGAGCAAACCTCGGCGACCGAGATCTGTCAGCAGCGCGGCAATCGGCTGGTCGACCTCTTTTGCGTTCTGCGCATGACCTTTCTGCAAGTCACCGTGTTGGTCCCATTTGTAACTGTGGGAGATCTGCACGAACCGCACGCCGCTTTCGGCATATCGTCGAGCCATCAAGCACTGAATAGCGAAATTCTTGGTTTCAGGATTGTTCACACCGTACATGTTCAGCGTTTCGGCAGATTCGTCGGTGATGTCCTGAATCTCTGGCGCTTCGTTCTGCATGCGAAACGCTAACTCGAACGACTCAATGCGGCTCTCCATTTCCTGATCGGGTCCAGTCTCCATCATGCGTTGCTGATTAAATTGCTTTAGCAGATCGAGTTCGCGCCGTTGGACATCTTCCGTCGAACGGCGGCTGATGAAGGGTATCTTTGCTTTTTCGGATTCCAAGCCCGCGTAACCGATTCGCGTTCCCTGATAAGCGGCTGGCAAGAATGCCGAACCCCAGTTGTTGGCGCCGCCATGCGAGAGCGAAGGGCAGATCGTGATAAAGCCCGGCAAATCTTGATTCTCCGTACCTAAGCCGTAAGTCAACCAGCTACCGATGCTGGGCCGAATAAACGTATCGCTGCCCGTGCTCAGTTCGAGCAATGCAGCCCCGTGGCGCGAGTTAGAACCGTGAACCGAGTTGATGAAACAGATATCATCGACATGCTTAGCGACTTCGGGAAACAGATCGCTAACATAATAACCGCTTTCGCCGTAGGGACGAAACTGCCAGGGCGATTTGAGCAAGTTGCCAGTTTCGCCTGAGACCACGCGCGGCTTGTCGAAAGGAACGGGTTTGCCATCGTCTTTCTCAAGTTGCGGTTTGTAGTCAAAGGTGTCAACCTGCGACGGGCCACCATGCATGAATAGGAAAATGATTCGCTTGGCCTTAGCTGTGTAGTGTGGTGGCTGAACGGCCAGCGGACTCGTACGCGC
>JAYVHC010000675.1:0-6534 GCA_043771575.1 Planctomycetia bacterium | reverse complement strand
ACCGAGGATAATCACATGCGAAAAAACTTCAAAAAAATCCGCGTCATGACGCTCGACACACTTGAAATTAATCGTTACATCTAACGCGTTCCGGCTGATTGAACAAACTGCCGTGATGGTCGCGCCGGCGGAGCATGGCGGCCCCAGTTGAGCCTCATTTGGCGGTATCTGGGACTTCCAATTCGAATAGGCTAAATTGTGACAAATAATCCGACAGTCTAAAACCCCAAAGTGGGCAGCTTCTATATGCAGTGGTCAGAACTTCTTGGACATCGTCAACAGCGGGAATGGTTTCGTACGGCCATTGCTAGCGGTCGATTGGCGACGAGTTTCTTATTCGTTGGGCCTGAGGGCATTGGCAAACGGACGTTCGCACGGCTGCTGGCCAAGTCGTTACTATGTCCATGCACGCTGGACCCGAGCCTCGATTTTTGCGATGCCTGTGAGAGTTGTGCCCAGGTTGAAGCTAGCACACATCCCGATTTGATCGAAATATTCAAACCGGCGGACAAGGCCTTCATTCCGATTGAGCTGCTAATCGGCGAGCGAGAAAAGCGGATGCGCGAGGGGCTTTGTCACGATATCAGCTTGCGGCCCTATGCCGGTCAACGCAAAGTGGCAATTTTGGACGACGCGGACTACTTGAACGTCGAAGGGGCAAACAGTCTGCTGAAGACGCTCGAAGAACCGCCAGCTAATTCGGTGTTGATCCTGATCGGTTCGAATTTACAGCGACAACTGCCGACGATACGCTCGCGCTGTCAGGCGATTATCTTCCGTCCCATTGAGCTGGATCAATTGCAGACTTTGATTGAGCGTCATGCGATCGCTGAGTCACCTGATCGTGCTCGCGAAATCGCGGGCTTATGTTCGGGCAGTTTGACTGAGGCAAGGCTTCTTGCGGACCCCGAATTGGGAGAGTTTCGCACAACGTTATTCGCTATGCTTGGCGCTGATCGATTGAATTTCAATGAGCTGAGTAAAGCGTGCAGCAGTGTGATTGACGCGGTCGGTAAAGATGGTCGAGCAAAACGTGAACGAGCCAAATTGTTGTTGCGTAGCTGTGCAAGTTTCTATCGTTCGATTTCTTTGCGTCTAGCGGGTAACGAAGATCGATCCGACACCGGTTTAGCAACAGCCGTGGATGGCGCCATGCAGAACTGGTCTACAGATATCCATGGTGCGCTGCGATGTTGGCAGCGCTGCATCCTGGCGACTGAGCACGTCGATCGCAACGCCAACCAAGCCAGTTGGCTCGAAGACTGGGCGACGTCGCTGGCCCAGATGTCAGGTAAGTAGGACACTTCTCGGCCAAAGCCTTCAAGTTGTTATCGTTCAACGAGGTCTTGCTTTGATTTAACCAGGATTATTCATAACGCTTACGATCGACGCTTTGACCGATTGCAGGGTAATGCTCTGCGTTGCCAGCGTAAAAAAACAGTGTAATAAGTGTATCGTGCCCCGACGCGTCAGCGAGCACGTTTAAAGTACTCTTCGATGACGCGATTCAGCAATGCTTCTTCCGCAAGTCGCGCTTCAGCGGTGCATTTTTGTCGATACTCTTTGGAATGCACCATTTGCTGTAGCAACTCATCTGCCCACTGGCGACGCTGCACATCGCTTAGAAACCGCTCACGCTTTGCTTCTTCCAATGCAATTTGTTTTTGAAAGTCTGCAAAATCACTCATTCGATTGCAATTCCAAAAGATGCCGAACTCGGTCCAGTCGTCGTAAACTCTCAGGCAATGCTAATTGGCAGGCCAGAAGGTGTTCGGTGGAGATGCACCGCACCTTAGTTCCGTCGTTCGTAATAATGCTAGCCGCATTCGCATCCGCTTCAGCAAAGCTGGAGATTCCGGGAACGGACAGAAAGATGTCGAGGGGCGCTTGAGGGGTGAGCAGACAGAACACGGCTTGCCCGCTTAGCCATCCCCCTGGCTTCTCACTTGTAAGTTTCCAATCTGCATCATCTCTGCCCCACTGAGCGTGAAGGGCCGAAAGTGCCGTCTCGCAGCGTGACAAATTGTCGCGACTGGGTTCAACAAAAACATCGATATCCTGAGTACTGACCGGCTTGTGCCGGAGGAAATAATTCAGCCCGCCAATCAAAAGATAATGAACCGCATTCTCATTCAAGACACGGAAAACGGCTTGGTAGTCGAAACATGGGTTCATTTGGCGAGCGCTTTAAGAAACTTACAAAAAGAAACCTGCTGCAAGTCTGTAACATTCAGATCGGTGAAACAGAGGGCACCAGTTTCCTCACATTTGTAATATAATGCACTGGGCGGGAGATTCGCATCGACTTCCGCTTGCGATTTGATGCTTTGCCAGTTCCCGATCTATCACAATCCCCCATCCACCAGCCTGCCATGTTTCAACGAATCGCTCTGATTTTGCTCCTTTCCGCTACCGCGTGGGCGAATACGGATGATGGCCAGCCGAGCGAGTCGCAAGCGACTGAAACGCCGGTTTCTGAACAACTTAGCGCAGAAGACGCCCTGCGAGTTCGTGGCGAGCAAATTTACAAGTCAATGTGCGCGCATTGTCACGGCGACAAGGGCCAAGGAGTTGCGGAAGCCTATGCCGATCCACTGGTGGGTGATGACTCGGTTGGGCAATTGCAGCGACTGATCAGCGAAACGATGCCCGAAGACGAACCCGATCAATGCGTGGGCCCGGATGCCGAAGCGGTCGCAGCCTATGTTTACTACGCTTTCTACAGCGAAGCGGCGCAGATTCGTAATCGACCGCCACGAGTCACTTTAGCTCGACTGACCGCGGACCAACTGCGACAAAGCATTGCCGATCTCTATGCAAGGTTCGAGGGACTTCCGAACCCATCGGACGGTCGCGGCATTCGAGCAATTTACTTTGACGGCGATCGCTGGAAGAACGAAAACAAGAAAATTGAACGCGTTGATTCCACGATCGATTTCGATTTCGGACACGAGAGCCCAGGTGAAGGGATCGGTAAAGAATCTTTTTACATTTACTGGGAAGGCGGTGTCAAAGCAAACGTGACGGGACGTTACGAAATCGTCGTGCGCAGTACTTGTTCATTTGTTTTCGAGTTCGGCAAGATTGGGCGCGAGTTCATCGACAATCATGTTCAGTCGGGTGAGAAAACGGAATTTCGAAAGACGATTACTTTGACTGCCGGTCGAGTCTATCCGTTCAAGATCGATTTCATTCAGCGAAAACGAAAGACGGAATTGCCACCCGCAAAGATTTCATTGTCTTGGGTGCCACCCAATGGAATCGAAGAAGTGATTCCGACCCGCAATTTGCTTACTGAGAAACCTCCCGCAACTTACTCCGTGCAGACAGTTTTGCCAGCCGATGATCGCAGCTACGGTTTCGAACGCGGCATCGCCATCAATCGTCAGTGGGATGAATCGACGACCGCCGCGGCGCTTGAATTCGCGCAGGTGGCTTTCGATGAACTGTGGCCGCGTTATCGACAGGACCATAAGAAAGATGCAAATGAAAACCGTGAAATCCTGCGCAATTTTCTCGCTCGCGTTGTCGAGACTGCGTTTCGTGCTCCGCTAAGCGATGAACAGCGAGCCGTTTATATAGATCGCCAAGTTGATGCTACCCAGGATGATTTTGAAGCGATTAAGCGCACAGTGCTGTTAGCGCTCAAGTCGCCGTGGTTCTTGTATCCCACAGCCAATACTGCGGCCACGCGCTCGCAGCGAACCGCCAATCAATTGGCCTTGGTGTTATTCGATTCATTGCCAGCAGATGATCGGCTGGTGAAAGCCGCAATCGACGGACAGATGGAAAGCGAAGAACAGATTCGAAGCTATGCGCGCGACAAAGTGAATGACTATCGAGTTCGCGCAAAGACGCGAAAGTTCCTTTACGAATGGTTGAATTTGGGGCAGTTTAATGAAATCACCAAAAGCGCAGACGCATTCCCCGGCTTTGATGCGGCACTAGTAAGCGACTTGCGAGCTTCCTTGGATGCGTTTTTGGACGACGTCGTATGGTGCAAGGAAAGTGATTATCGAGATTTTTTCCGCGCAGATTGGGCATTCACTTCCGATCGTATCGTCGCATTTTATGGAGACTCGTGGAAACCGGCGAACGTGGACCCTGCCGAACTTCAACCCGCGCCGAATGCACTGCGACGCACGGCCAGCGACCCTGGGCATCGCTTCGGCCTGGTAACACATCCATACCTGATGAGTGGCTTGGCATATCACGATTCGACTTCGCCCATTCATCGAGGAGTGTTCTTGATTCGCTACATGTTGGGACGCACTTTGCGACCGCCAGCAGAAGCGTTTTCGCCGCTCAGTCCGGATCTCCACCCGGATCTTACAACCCGCGAGCGGGTGGAGTTGCAGACGAGCCCAGAAAGCTGCCAAACATGTCACGTGAAGATTAACGGGCTGGGATTTGCGTTGGAAAACTACGATGCCGTCGGCCGATATCGAGAATCGGAGCGAAGCAAGTCGATCGATGCCAAAGGCAGCTACGACCCCCGAGCGGGTGGTATGATCCATTTTGCTGGACCGGCTGAGCTTGCCGAATACCTGATTTCTAGCGACGATGCGCAGCGTGCATTTGTTAGCCGAGCGTTTCAGCACTTCGTCAAACAACCGCCCGCAGCTTACGGGCCAGAAACACTCGACCGGCTCTTGAAGAGCTTTCGGGAGTCGAATTTCAACATTCAGCAGATGCTTGTTGAGATTGCCGTGGTCGCTTCGCTAGAATAGTGTAGTCTTCAACCCAACCGCCAAAGCCCCACCTAACCCCCACCTAGTAGTCGAGATAATGCCTAAGGACCAATTGATGCGCTCCCTCAACACAAGACGCGAGTTTCTAAAACGCGCCGGAATTAGCGCGGCTGCGGCCAACTTGATGTTGAACTTGCCAAGCCTTGGTGTTGCATCCACCAAGAAGAGCCTTCGCAAGCAGCGGTTGGTATTTGTGTTCAGTCCCAACGGCGTGATTCCCGATCATTTTTGGCCCGATCAACAAGGTCGTGAGTTCAATTTTAAACGCATCCTGCAGCCTTTGGCGTCTCTCAAGTCGCACGTGCTGACACTGCATGGTTTGTGTAATCGCATCAAGGGTGACGGCGATGGCCACATGCGCGGCATCGGTTGTTTGTTAACTGGCATTGAGTTGTTTCCTGGCGACGTACAAGGAGGCTCGGACACGCCCGCCGGTTGGTCGATGGGAATCTCGGTGGATCAGTACCTGAAGAACAAACTGCAAGCGGACCCGCGCACACAGACTCGTTTTGGTTCGATTGAAATGGGGGTCATGGTCCCCGACCGCGCCGACACTTGGACTCGCATGTCATACGCCGGCCCTAACCAACCTGTGGCACCGATCGACAATCCCTACCAAATGTTCGACAAGCTTTACGGCCAAACGAAGAATCGCGAACTATTAGCCAGCGTGCTCGACGACTTGACGGCGGACTTTCGCAAAGTCGAACAGTTGATTAGCGCTGAAGATCGTCATATGCTCCAAGATCACGTCGCGATGGTCCGCGAGCTTGAACTCGAATTGCAGACCGAGTTGTCGCAGAAAAATAACACTGCCAATATTGGGCATGCAATTCCTGCACTGCCACCTAACATCGAAGAAGAAAACGACAACATCCCAACCATCACGCGCATGCAAATGGACATGCTTGTGAACAGCTTTGTAGCCGACTTCGCCAGAATCGGCACTTTCCAAATTACGAACAGCGTAGGGCAACCTAAAATGCGCTGGTTGGGAATCGACGAAGGACACCACGAACTGTCGCACGAACCAGACAGCAACGAACAAGCCTACGAGAAACTGATCAAAATCAATACGTGGTACTGTGAACAAGTCGCGTATCTAGCCAAGCGACTTGCCGATACGCCGGAGCCCGGCGGCGAGGGTTCATTGCTCGATAATACGACTATCGTGTGGACCAATGAACTAGGCAAAGGCAACTCGCATACCCGCGACAACATTCCATTCGTCTTGGTAGGGGGCGGTTTAGGTTTCCAAACCGGTCGGGCGATCGATTTCGACAAAGTGCCGCACAATCGCCTGCTGATGAATTTTTGCTCAGCCATGGGCCATCCGGTAAAGAGCTTCGGCAATCCGGATTTCTGTTCCGACGGTGAATTGACGGGCTTAAAATGGTGGTCATAGCCGCGTCGACCGAGCGTCGAGGCACATGAAAGTAGAACGATTGTCCCCATCGTTTGCAGGATCAATGGCGATATTTACGCTATAGCGCGGATGGTGGCCGAGTTGCTCCGCAACTCGGAGCCATTGTCTGATTTTCGGCCTCGTGTCGTGCGTGTAGTCGAGTCGCAGAGCGACTCGTCACATTGATTCCTAGTCGGTTTAGCAAACGACGGCGTTAGGCAAGCCTCGCAAAGTAAGCTTGCCTAACGCAATTGCAAAGCGTTCCGGACGATCAGCGACGCAGTGTATTGGTCGCGGAGGAGACCGGTTGCAGTTCTACAGTGGGAAGTGATTTCGTTGGATTGAAGAGACGAAATACCAATCGCGCCTGGGCGGTTA
>JAYVHC010000674.1:0-2414 GCA_043771575.1 Planctomycetia bacterium | reverse complement strand
GTATGTAGTACTAGCAAAAGTTTCTCAGGTCTACCTATTGTGCTAGCAACGCCAAGGAAATGCGAAAAACATACGCGTGCAATATCCGGGCTAGCCGCGGGTTTCGAAGCAGACGACTCAACCTGCTCGGTGACTGCCCAATGCCAAACAATCCGCAGTCATCTATTGGGCATTGGACGATCCACAAACAGCCCACGGTCACAACTTCGAGACCCGTGGCCAACGCCCAATGGCACTCACCTTGTTTCAATTGGGCAGCAAGTCGTGTTCTTCTAAGCGAATGGTGATGCGGACGAGTTCCATGGGGCGCTGGACGTCGAATAATTCGAACATCTTTTTGCGGCGGATTTCGATGGCGCGCGTGCAAAGTCCGACGGCGGCTGCGATATCCTTAGTGCATTCGCCTTTCGCATCCATGCGGCAGGTGAGTTGGTCTGTCGCGTCCAATGATTGAAAGATGGCCAGCAAATCCATCAGTGAAAGGTCGCGGTCGCCAGCGGGATTACCAAGGCAAGCGATCGGACGCGAAATGCTGAAAATGAAATAGTTGGGATCGCGCAGTTCTCCGAGCTGGCATTTGTAAGTTCGAAAGCTATAAGTTTGGCCCGTAGAGTCTTTGCCGTCGTGTTCGCAATCGAGCGAGCGAATTCCTTCGGCGATTAACTCGTCGGTGTTTTGTGACAGCTTCGAGGTTCGATAGAGCGCATCGGGGGCCTTACTCGTTGCCGTGGGGACGCGGGAAAAAAAGAGTTGGTAGGCGGGGTTATCGTGGACGACCGCGCGCTCGTGGTTCTTAATCACAACGCAGGCTTCGACCGTTGAAAGGTCGAGGTCTTGGGTCTGACGTTGCGGATACCACCGACGAATGGTGTCCAACGCTTGAGACTTGGCTTCATCGAAAGTCGATTCGAAATCGAGCGTCGAAGCCCAGCGAGGTGGAAGTAGATTATCAGAAGCGTTTGACGAGTTGCCCGGCATCATCAGAAACTGCTTTTATCAAGTTGAGTTTCCAGGCGGGCACGTAACGACAAATCCGCCTTTAGCAATAAATTGCATCGGGCGGGATGTACGCTCGCACTTGACCAGCTTTTCCCCAAGTTTTGGAGTTCAGCCCCTGGATTTCAGTCGAAACGCGATGAACACTTCCTTCACTGTCGCGCCATGGACAGCAAAAAATCGGAAGCCGGCTTTCTCGTTGGGGCACGAAGAAAAACCGGCTACCGACCGCAATGATTTACCCAAGAATCCGGGGCAGTGATTCATGGGAACCGTATGCTGCGATTCGCGGGTGACATAACGCTTAAAAATCAGGGGCAATGATTTTTCAGCCAGTCACCTGCGTTTCGCAGTTACGAAAACATACATCGCAGTTGCGCAGTGGCTGAGAAAGTGCGCAATAATTTCGAAAATAATTTTGGCTTTGTAAGACGGGCGTTGTTTTAGGCCGGTTGAGCGTCGAGCCCGATTTCTCTCGAAAAAGCGTTTGAGAAAATAAGTCGTTTAATCGCGTGGCATCGCTCCGTGATTCACACACCACCGGCGATCAGCCAGAGCTGATCAGCCAGAAGTGGCGAAAATACGTCACTTAACCGCGTGGGCTTCGCCGCGATTTACAGACCGCGCGGCCCATTGGGCTGGCGGTTAAGGTTTTGGACAGTACCAGAGTTTTGGAGAGTACCAGGGGGTTTAGTTTGTCCAAAATAGGTTTTTTCTGCTATGATCTTGGTTTTAATCTCCAAACCGCTGAGACCACCCTGGATGTCATTCGCCGCGTCTAGCTCACCGAACATCAACCGTTTCGATGTCGCCCAAAGTCCTGCGTCGGCGATCGCCAAATCCGGACGCAGCCGACTGGGAAAACTCACAGGAATTGAAATAGCCGCGACCGGGAGTTATGTCCCAGAGACGATTGTTGCCAACGACGAACTGTCGGCGCTCGGTTGTGATAGCGATTGGATCTTCCAGCGGACCGGGATTCTCGAGCGACGCAAAGCGGCTCCCAACCAGGCGTCGAGCGATTTGGCTTTGCTGGCCGCACAGAATTGCTTGGAGCGTGCGGAAGTGAGTGCGTCGGACGTTGATTTGATTCTGGTCGCTACGATCACGCCGGATCATGCGTCGCCCTCAACCGCTTGCCATTTGCAACGTCAGTTGGGTTGCATTGCCCCAGCCATGGATGTCAATGCGGCATGCGCTGGATTCATGTATGCCCTGGTTACAGCCGGACAGTTCATCAACTCAGGTGCATCAAGTTGTGCATTGGTAGTGGGTGCCGAAGTCATGAGCCGTACGATCAATCCAGCCGACAAAAAAACGTATCCACTATTTGGCGACGGTGCAGGAGCGGTTTTGTTGCGTCCGACGGAAAATCATTCGAAGGGGTTGCTGAGCTTTACGTTGGGCTCCGAAGGCTG
>JAYVHC010000673.1:0-1670 GCA_043771575.1 Planctomycetia bacterium | reverse complement strand
CGCATTGTCTTTTAAGGTTCACAAAAATGACCGACGAAGTGAAAATCAGATTGTTCTAGGCATTGCTCTACCTACTGAGCTACAGCATCATTGAAGATGCTTATGAGATTCGAACTCACCACACATGTAATCTGACTTGGCAGTCAGTCAAAAGACTCGCTGCGATAGTTGCCCATCGCAGCGAGTCAGAAAAATGCAACTGAGCGAATTGTTTTGTTCAGATACTTTCGTTGTTGGTTGATGTAATCCAAACAGGCAGTTCAGTTGCCAGAGCCGATGACTGGATTCGCACCAGCATGGACCTGTTTACAAGACAGGTGCCTTTCTCAGTCGAGCCACATCGGCGTAGCTTACTACGATAAGTTTCAGAACCGAGTCTGTAGGTAGAAGGACATAAAGTGATCAAAAAGGTTCGTCCTAGGCAATGCTTTGTACTAACGGAACGTCGCAACCAATTCTTGCACGTCCGAGTTTGAATGTTGGTAGCTAACAACGCGGACATCGAGTGCATGTGACCGAAATATTTCAAGTGATCGTCGTATCGCCGAAAAGATCCAGTCGGCTTCATTGCCAAATGCGCTCCCTCCGAGCAACGTTAGATAAAGCGACCTATTGCCGGTCTGTACGGCATTTGCAATTGCGGCGCAGAATGTTGCCTCATACGCCGCGTCTAGGATAAGTTGTGCAAAGAGCTTCCATTCAGAAGTTGGGAAATTGCAGTACGCGACGGGCAACGCAGAGCAGTACATTTGAGTATCGTGGTGTTCGCAATCTCCGAGAGTGACTTGCGCATTTTCTTGCACACCAATTTGTAGCTTCCCCCGCAACTCATTGAGATCTTCCTCGGTCATTGACTTTAGCTTGTTCGATACTCTTCCTAAGCTATCTCGCGTCGGAAGCAAATATCCGTTCTGCATATTCCAAAGGCTTCCGTCATTGTTGCCAAGTGTTTCACCAATTTCGGCGACGCAAACAACTTGTTTTTTCGCGGTCTGACCGATTTGGCCATCCAACGGCACGAAGTAGTTGCGATAGACAGTTCCAGCGCCACATGCGATAGCACACGCTGGGCCTTGGGTTGGGTCGCCAGAGTAAATCCCAATTCCCTGGTCCGGCGTGACGTTGGGTGAAGTCATCTCGAGCAAATTAAACTGCGATGCAACTTGAAATGAAGCTCCTGCGTTTGCCGGGTCGCGATGCAAGGAAGCAGCATCACCGACTATCTCGGTTACTCGGAGCTTTCCACCCAAGCTACTGATCGCATTCATGCGTCCACGAAGTTCATTCAGAGTCAAGATTTCTAGCGTGCCGCAGTCAAAGGACTTACCATTCACCATGGAAGTTAGCCGTGTTCCGTCGACCGTCAACTTCTCACGAACATTCTCAGGGGATACTTCTTCAAATCCAAATAAATTTTCGAACCAGTATTGCATAATTGGTATCTCCTAAACGATCGATTTGCGTGAACTCTAGCACCGTGCGCCAGCTAGTGATTCCTCGTAACGTAGCACGACGTACCAGTGCGTCAGCTAGCAATGAACTATCTGTGAATTAATACGAGTTGCTTCGGGCATTCAATTACATGCCAATACTCGATATTCTATTGCAGTAGCGACCCAAGGTGTCACGGGCAGGTGGTAAAATCAGTGCTAGTTTAGTCACGCAGCGAT
>JAYVHC010000672.1:0-2906 GCA_043771575.1 Planctomycetia bacterium | reverse complement strand
ATTGCCGTGCAACGAGATTCCAACGAAAATCCTTTCGTCGATCAACCACTTCAGCGCGTTTTGAACTTGGCTGTGGATCTCATTGGCCTTTCGTTGTTTTCGAATCGCTTTGAGTTTACGATGCCGTTTATCACGAGCTTTTGCATTCTTTGCCATGGCCAGACTCCTTTCACATGGACTGTGTTCCCTGTTGTTACAAAGGGAGTCTGGCTTTTTTTTAACTAACTCAAATAGCAATTACCTAGTAAAATACAGGAAATAAATCGTTCACGGCGTTGGGCGGAGCCTGGGAACCAGATGGTGGTGTTCAGCGAGAAGTGTCGAAAATTCATGTAAGGTTTTCTGAATTGGAACCGGTTAGTATCGGTCCAAGAATTCCGTTTTCCAAGCATTGGAGCCAAACATGAACCGAAAAAGTGGATTCACACTCGTCGAGTTATTGGTCGTAATTGCCATCATCGGTATATTGGTCGGACTGCTACTTCCGGCCGTACAAGCCGCTCGCGAAGCCACTCGTCGCACGCAATGTTCGAATAATCTAAAGCAGGTTGGGATCGCCCTTCACAACTACCACGATGTTGTTAAGAAATTCCCTCGTGGAGCCTACCCAGCTCAGATGGGCTGCGGGGGAATGGTACCGAATCACGAAGCTCATGGAAACAGTGCCATGACGATGATTCTTCCATTCATTGAACAGACAGCCTTGTACAACAGTTGGGATTTTACACGAGGATATGGATGCAATGCCCCGAAAGCTTTCAATGCGAATATATCGACCTTTCTCTGCCCTTCCGATTTTTTTCGGCAAGAAGACAGCCTTCCTTCGAACTATTGCCTTAGCACTGGTCCAAATGTTGGCTGGACTTTGGTTCCGAACGAAGCAGTCGGCATAATACACGTCCGAGTCTCGAAATCGATGGCCAGTGTCACCGATGGCGCATCCAATACAATTCTTGCGGCTGAGATCGTCAGAGGTGATGGAATGAGCGGCGGAACCGAAAGCAGTTTCACTATTGGTGACGAGATTCATGAGGTCAGGCTACCCGCCGGATTCCATCGTATAAAGCCGACAGTAACAGACCTCCAAAACCTTGATCGGCAAGCCCGCACAAGCTTTGGCTATGCACATCAGCAGGGTAATGCTGGAATTTCATGGGCTGCTCCGCATCCCCTTCAGTCTTTTTTCAGTACCATCGCCCCTCCCAATCCTCCATATGCCAATTGTACCGAGTTCTATTTTTGGGGCGAGACAGACGGAGCGGGAGTCTTTCCATCGCGTAGCCGTCACCCGGGAGGTTCAATGCACGTCTTTTGCGACGGCTCAGTGCATTTCATCAGCAATTCGACAGATCACGATACCTATCAGAATCTTGGCTCAATCGCTGGCGGGGAAGTCATTGGCGAATTCTAACGCTTCAAACATGACTCGTTGATTTCCAGTTTTCAATTTGGCTTGGTAATCTTAACGCTTCTTGTCGAGGAGAAGATCCATGCATTTACAATTACTTTCAGAGTGCGACGAATCGCAACGACCCGCTCTAAGTCGGGCAACATCTGTCTCGGTATTGTTAGTGCTCTGCATGATGTCCTGCGGCTGTTTGAATCGCACTAGTACTAGTGCGCCATCCGATGAAGACACAGTTGTCAGCTACCTTCAGTCGGTTACGAGCCTGGCAAAACAATTGAAACTCAAATTCGACGACAAGTCCAATGGAGCTGTGATTTCAGGTCTTGTTCAATCCGGAGGACTGAATTCCGATGATCGAATTAAAGCATCACTTGAAGAGGTCATCAGCTACCAGGAAGCTGTCAGAGCAATTTCTACTGACTCTCGAAAAAGACTTTACCAATTGCATGACGAACTCGTGAGAGCGACACGAGCTGTATGCGATCAACTAACGAAACTGAATGCAAAGAAGCCACAGTTGCTCGTGAACGACTGGGACCGCTATCATCAGGCAATGAGTTCCGTGAACTAAACCGACACATAACATGAATGTGATGTGTGTTCAAATTCCTCCCCATCGCAGCCCTCCCTCCCTCACTATTTGTTGCACAAAAGGACACTCAACCGCTAATAGACACTGATGGACGCTAATCCTACGAAATTGAATTAGGCCACACGCTTTAGCGTCTATAGCACCGTTCAGCCAGAAGTGGCCGAACGCGACTTTCAAAGAACGCGTCGTCCTCGACCGGCTGCTGCGCTATGCAGATTTGGGAAGCGAAAACTGCAAGTAGGAAAAGTAGTGACTTCATCTTCACTATTGTACATACGTTTTTCGCTGGGTTTGAGCGAGGAAGTGGGGTAAGTATGCTGCTTGCCAGGAATTCGTGCAGCCGCAAATCGCAAGCTGGAAGCTTACGCCACACAGGGACTTCACGCACGATATATTGTTAACTGTCGGCTTCCCTAATCTGTGACTTACTTTGAATGCGATCATGCAGAGTTCTCCGCCCGCGAGGGATATTCCACTTTCGATTCGAGATTTGACAGTTGCCTACCACCGCAAACCAGTGTTATGGAACGTTACTTTGGACATTCCTGACGGCAAATTGGTCGGATTGGTGGGGCCGAACGGAGCGGGAAAAAGCACCTTACTCAAAGCCATCATTGGGATGGTGCCCAAGATCTCTGGGGCGATTCGCATCTTCGGCCAATCGTATGCGGAGAGCCGCGCGATTGTGGCTTATGTGCCGCAGCGTGAGACGGTCGATTGGGACTTTCCGGCTACAGCCCTCGACGTTGTGCTCATGGGTACTTACGGTCGGTTGGGGTGGTTTCGTCGCGCGGGGAAAGTCGAGCGTGATGCGGCGCACGAAGCGCTGGCAAAAATAGAAATCGAACATTTGGCTGGACGTCAAATCAGCCAACTCTCCGGTGGTCAGCAGCAACGAACTTTTCT
>JAYVHC010000671.1:0-2698 GCA_043771575.1 Planctomycetia bacterium | reverse complement strand
TCAATGTGCCAGTGATGTGCAATCTTGGTACCAAGGAAGGTGTCAGCGACAAAGAAGGTCGGTTTGCGGGTGTATGGCCGGCCAACCTAACATTTTTCAACAATTGTCGATCCAAGGGTGGGCTCATTAGCCTGGCGATCGATCCCTTTACGGCGCACGAGTGCGGCAATCAGCGATACCTGGCGATACCTTGGCTCGACGCATGTTTGACAGCCCGTTTACCCAAGCTCATAGGCGAACCACTGCGTTCGATGCCAAGCGACAAAGCCTGGCTTGCCCCAGTCCTTGGTACGGCAGCCGTGCCTGCGGCTAGCTATGTGGGTGATCCTTTGCAAGCTGCGTGGTTTGCTGATGAAGCGATGGCTGGGGCTTGGATGCAATATGTAAAGGATACTGCAGTAAGCGATATCACCGCTCCACCCGCGCCCACTCGAGTGCGATTGCAAAACAACGAGTTACGATGGGAGAGCCAAGCGGATCTCGAAAGTGGACTAGCCGGTTTTGTCATTGAGCGTGATGGCAAGTTCTTGGCCAATGTTCCAGAGCAGAACAAAAACCCGTATGGCCGAGCTCTTTTTCAGAATCTTCAGTACAGCGATACGCCGTCCCAACCGCTGGTCACAATGCAGTTCAAGGATGCCAACGTTGAGCCAGGTAAAAAGCATTCTTACCGAGTTTGGGCCCTCAACACCGTGGGACTGAAATCAAGCCCAAGCGCGGAGTCGATCGCAGACGCGCCTGCAGATTGACCGTTGAAGACAGACAAGTGCTTCAGCGTCTCGCAGATCCGTTGCTTCGTGGAAAATTCCCAATTGCCGTGCGCCTTAACGCTTCTCGGCACCTTGGTCGGGTGCAGGGAGGTTGGCGGCGTCGCCCAATAACTTGCGAATGAATTCGACTTTGGGTTTTGCGGCGCCTTGCGGATATCGCTCTTGTGACTTAACAAAATCATTCAGGTAGCGAAGGAGATCTTTATCTTCTGGAACTTTGAAGCGGTCGCCCTTCTGCAGAATGGGAAGATATTCAGGCATCGAGCCAAAGTTGCGCGTGCCAGCGGCTTGGCAGGGGAACCAATAACCGTTGCCCTCCGCGTCTTCAAGGTAGAATTCGGGGTAACAATGGTTCGGAATCCATACGCAGCGAGCCGGGACATCTGCGGCGCGGCATAGAGCGACGAAGGTGCTGGTCATTTCCTCGCAATCGCCGGTCTTGTCCTTGATCGCTTGTTTAACACTCTTCAAGTCGCCGCGCGTGTACACAATGTTATCGCGAACCCAATCATACATCAGCTCGACGCGTTTCCATTCGGTCTCGGGCTCCTTGGCATCGATCTCCCGAACGATCTTCTTTACTTCGGTGCTGGTCGTTTCGATGAATGGACTGTTTCCCAAGAAGTTCTTTAAGTCGCGGCCGGGTCTTTTAGGACGAACGAATGAAGCGGTTTCAGTTGGCCCGACCGTTTGCGATTTTTCAACGCGAACCTTAATGGTCGCTTCCAAAGTCGAACGCGCGGGTAAAAACGCAGCTTGCAGCAACAGTTGCTTATTACCGCCGGGCAAGTCGCGGAAACCGTGTTGGAAAGCAGGCGGAATTGCGACTTCGACCACTTCCACTTTCTGTTCCGGCCAATCGGCGGGGAAGACAGTCGTTACCAGCGTCGACGTCATATTCAATTCCGCGGGTGACAGTCGCACTCCCACCAGCATTTCAATCTGCTTAGGTGCAACATATTGTAATGCGGGGGTAGCTTCCGTTGTGTCGGACTTGTCTTGCGCGGCGTCCTGAGTGTCTTGACCGAAGGCGACGCTGGGGCTACTGATGATCAGCGGAACAACCAACGCGCACAGCATGCAGTAACGGATCGTGAGCAGACAAAACATGCCACTTGCCTCCAGAAACTGACTCGTACTGGCAGAGAATATAGATTGCATTCGATCAATTTTGCTTGCGAGGTACCCGAAAAGCAAACACAGCTAGTTTCGGCTACCCGGGCTAATTCAAGCATTGGTGTTTTCTTGCGGCTCACCACGGCATTCGGCGTCGCAAAAGTCTGTATTCCCGGATATTGGTCGCTGCGGCAAGTTTTCTCCCAACTGATGTCACTGGCTGAGCCAGTGGCACACGAAACTGGCCACGCAGCACTCGGCTGCTCATCAAGGTGCACGAGCAGGTAGAGGTGCCATTGATGGCGCGCTGATTGCACCGCTACCGTAGTTCGCGGCAGGGCCTTCGCCAACGTACCTTTCACCTGCCATAGCATAAGTGTCGCCGACGATGGTATCACCATCGTAGCTGCTGTAACCCGCTGAATTTCCACCGACGCATGCATTGCAACCTTGCGGTAAGGCAGGTGCTGCGCCGATACATCCAGCATTTCCGCATGAGGCACCGCGGAACAAGCATGGCATCCAACCCCGTCCGCATCCGGTGCTCAGGGACAATAACACACCAAGCAACAGTAACTTCTTCATTTTATCATTCCCCTGTGGCAAATTTTAGGCAACCGGTAGACTCGATTCCCCTCCGCAAAACTCTACGCCACGGAAGACGATGTGCAAACGAAACATGTCGAAATTTTGCAACATTGTGCGACTTCCTATGATGAATAGCCGATGCAGTAATGTGGTGTACTGTCCGGAGACTAAGTCGGTGACGCTACAATCAACAAGATGTGTGCAATCAGTCCCTGCAGGGATGC
>JAYVHC010000670.1:0-3358 GCA_043771575.1 Planctomycetia bacterium | reverse complement strand
AATTGTGAGACGAGCATTGAAATGCCCGTGACACCTCCGTCGATGAAGTGATTGGGGAGCAAGAAACAGGCGAGCCCAACTGCGGCAATCGCGACACCTCCGGTGATGTAAGCCGCACTCATGATGTGTCGGTTCACGGTTGTTCCTCCAATGAACGTATGTCGCGAATTCTTAAGGGTTGTTGGATTCGGCTTGAGTTTCAGTAGCATCCATCGCAGGCGACTCCGTTGCTTCAGTTGGCTTGGCAACTTTTACAAACGCTCCAAGACCACGCGCGTTCACCGGTGCTGGGGCAACTGATCTCGCAGATTGAGCAGTGCTGGAATCTGCTCGTGGCGCAACGCTTTGCGGAGCGCGGGCAGTTATCGGGCGCGCAGCCTCAGTTGGCCAACGGTTGGCAGCCGATGCGCCCAGCCCCGCGTTGGCGGGTGGCAGATTGAGTTTCTCAAAGCGACCGTTCGAGACCTTGGCTGGTGTTATGACGACGGGCGGCGGCGGACTAGGACGGCGCTTACGACTGGGCGTGAATTCCCGCTCGAGACTCTCGTCGGATTCGAATTCGGACTCGGCATTATCAACCGGAGCCGGCGAAGTAACTTTACGAAGCGGCTCGAAGATCGCTTTGGCAGCTTGCGGAATGGGTGCAACTGTTTTTCGTTCTGGGGCAGTAACAGTAGCCGTTGCGACGGAAGCTTCATGTGCCTTGGCGCTGATCGGCTTGACGGATTCAGTGGCGGATGGGGCGATACGATTGGCTTTGGCAGTCGCTACCGCGGAGTTGGCTTGCTGTTTCTTCTTCTGTTGTTGTTTATCTTTTTTATTCTTTTTCGAATTCCCTTTGCCACTTCGTTCAGCTGCGGCTGTTGCGAGCGAATTTGATTCGTCGTCAGCGCGATACTGGGCGGTTTGTGAGCGGGCGGATTTCTTTGATTTCTTCGCTGCAGTTGCAAGTAATGCATCGGCTCGAGCGCGTTCGGCGGCTTGATTTCGGCCGCGCAAGTATAGCCAAATTCCCATCATGACTGCCAGCGGCAGCCACATCCAAAGGTAAAGGCCGTCGCTTGAGGACCCTGGCTCCAAACGCGTGGACACAGCTTCTGTTTCCGTTACTGCCACCCCAGCGGGTTTGGCCTCTGTTTTAGGTTCAGACTTGGCTTCAGCAGCCACTTCAGCCGCAGTTACAATGACGAGAGATGCTGATGGAGTAGCGGCTGATTCACCTGACGAAGTCGCGGCAGTGTCGGACGCGAATGAAGTGGTTTGCGTGTTCGCGGTAATTGGCGTTGTATTATCTTGAACGAAAGGCATTCTATAAAACTCTCAAATTAGGATTATTCGTTCCCAGGCTCTGCCCGTGAACGCACTGTCTGGGAGGCACTGCCTCCAAGCGCCATCAAATCACTTGTAACGATCAAATTCACCGGCAGCCGCGCGTCTTTCGAGATCGAGAATCTTATTCACGCGTTTAGCGTGTCGGGGCTGGGGCATGTATTTCGCTCCGAGGAACGAACGGACCACCTCAATCGCAATCTCGGGGCCGATCACTCGGGCACCGATGCACAAAACATTCATGTCATCGTGTTCGACCCCTTGATGAGCAGAGTAGTTGTCGTGGCAAAGACTGGCAAAAATACCTGGGATTTTATTCGCCGCAACGCTTACGCCGACGCCGCTACCGCAAACCAAGATTCCACGCTCGGCTTTGCCCGATAGAAACTCAAGGGCTACTTTCTCAGCAAAATCTGGAAAGTCGGCTGGGTTCTCATCGCACGTGCCACAGTCGGTCACCTCCAAGCCTTGCGCACCTAGGTAAGCGACCAACATACACTTCATCGAATAACCGGCATGATCGCCGCCGATCGCAACCGTACGCACCGCAAAGTTCGTCATCAATGGACTCGAAAGAGGAAAGGTCTAATCTTATTCAATGTACGAAAACTCGTAGGATTCGGCCTTCCTGCAGCTCGATTCGCAGACTCGGCACTCTTAGTTCGAGTGTTCGCAATACCAGCAGCGTCAATACGTGAACCTATTTCGAAAGCAGGTTAATGTTATCGATTCGTTATGGTTTGCTTCGGCTTACGCACTCCGCCAGCGCGTACCGTCATGGGACGATCTTCGCTGCCCAGTGGACGCAGCCGCAGTTGCTTACCCGAGACCCAAGTGCGACGCAGCGTTTGAATGGCTGACGCATTCATGGTGTCGGGTAAGTCGATGGTGCTGTAGCAATCACGAATATCTATGGGGCCGATTTCAGAACCGCTAATACCGCCCTCGTTAGCGATCGCGCCGACGATGTTGCCTGGACGCACGCCGTCTGCGTGGCCGACTTCGATACGATAACGCAACATGCCTGGTCGAGGTGGTCCGCCAACTCGACGTTCGCGATCGCCGGGACGGCTACTCGAACGTTCTTCTTCAAAGCGTTGACGACCAACTCCGCGACGCTCGCTCGAATCGCGGCGCTCACGGCGGTCATCACGATCCCAACGCTCAGGTTCGCGTTTGGGTTCTTCCTTTAGCAAGAACGGACGATTGCCTTGACTGATCTGCCCGATAGCAGCAGCGATCATATCCAGTGGTTTGCCAGATTCGGTGGCAACTTCGTTCACCATTTTTTGGAAAAAGCTCAGATCCTGAGATTCAATAGTGGACTTGATCTGTTCCTTGAAGCGCTCCATGCGGCTTGCATTAATGTCTTTGACGGAAGGGCGATTGATTAATTCAATCGTTTGCTTCGCGGCGCGTTCGATCAAGCGGAGCTTGCCGCGTTGCGGTGGCGTTAGGAAAATGATCGCGACGCCGGTACGGCCAGCTCGGCCCGTACGTCCGATTCGATGGATGTAAGATTCGCTGTCGTGAGGGAGGTCGTAATTAAACACGTGGCTGATACGTTGCACGTCTAGTCCGCGAGCAGCGACGTCAGTGGCCACGATGATATTCAATTGACCTGACTTCAGTTGATCGACGGTGCGCTGCCTTTGCTTCTGCGGCAGGTCTCCGTTAAGCGCGGCTGCTGCGAAGCCAAGTTGGCTTAGGTGCTCGGCAACGGTGATTGTCGAGTCTTTCGTCTTGGTGAAAACAATCACACCATCGGTTGTTTCGGCTTCGAGCATGCGCGCCAACAATTCCATCTTCTCGCGCTCGGGCACGAACACACAACGCTGCTGAATTGCTTCCGCGGTAGTTGTGTCGCGTCGAATAGTGACATGAGCTGGATCTTGCAAGTGCTTTTCAGCGATACGGCGAATAGGGTCAGGCATCGTAGCCGAGAACAATGCGACTTGCTTTTCTTGCGGACACTTGTCCAATATGAATTCGACATCCTCTTGGAAACCCATGTTGAGCATCTCGTCGG
>JAYVHC010000669.1:0-4849 GCA_043771575.1 Planctomycetia bacterium | reverse complement strand
GTCACCTTGGGCGCTGACGGGTGATTTCACCTGGCCGACTTGCGCGGGGTTCTGCTGTTGCAGCAATTGATTCCGCAGCAGCTGGTTTTCCATTTGCATTGCGTACATCTGGCGCATCGCCCTCTAGACCGGCAAATTTGTAAGCCATAATGCATTCCCCCCATTTTAGAAGATGAGCGGGCCTGAGAGCGATTCGAACTGTCCCGCCTCGGCCGATACGGAACTAGGGTTGTTTTCCGCTCGCAGCGCCACATTAACACAAGATTTTTCGTGGCGTAAGTTTCTAGCTCGCGTTTGGACCGTGAAATCAGAGGCAAGCAGGATGCTTACCCCACTTCCGGAAATTTCGCATTGTCCAGCGCCCAATCCTCCGCCTTGTGAAGCTTATAGCAATGTGATATCACTTTGGTATCACAATTTCGATTCACATTTGCCAAATTGACTTGGCGAAAGGGGAAATTTCCATGCACGAAGAGAAAAAGTATCGCCCTGGACCAGGATGGATGCCGCTAACGATGTACTTGGGGTTGATGGTCGCCGCCGTCGTCGTGTTCATCACCACCGTAGCCAACGCGCAGAACATCGGCGTAGCACTGACGGTTACCGGTGTGTTAACTAGCGTCGCGATGTTAGTCTCTGGCATCATCGGTTTATGCGGATTGCTTGCGATCGCACCGAACGAAGCCCGCGTGTTGCTCCTATTTGGTGATTACAAAGGCACGATCGTCGAATCAGGTTTTTTTTGGGTCAATCCGTTTTACTCGAAGAAAAGAATTTCGCTCCGCATTCGCAACTTTGAAACCGGTTCAACTAACCATCCAGAGAGAAAGGATGCAGCCGGACATATCGTCGAACGCAAGTCGCGAACGCACGGACGACCGTCAAAAGTCAACGATCGCGACGGCAATCCGATCGAGATCTCGGCTGTGGTGGTCTGGAAAGTTGTCAACACTGCCGAAGCCATGTTCGAAGTCGACGATTACGAAGATTTCGTGGCCGTACAAAGCGAAGCGGCCCTGCGAGCGATGGCGACGCGGCATCCCTACGACAGCGAAGATCACGAAATATCACTGCGCGGCAGCATGCAGGAAATATCTGACCAACTTAGGGGCGACATCCAAGCTCGACTCGATAAGGCTGGCGTGAAAGTCATTGAGGCTCGTATCAGTCACCTCGCGTACGCTCAGGAAATTGCTGCGGCAATGTTGCAACGTCAACAAGCCGGCGCGATCGTGGCGGCTCGAACCAGGATCGTCGAAGGTGCCGTGGGGATGGTGCAGATGGCACTCGAACACTTGGCTAGAGACAAGATCGTAGAGCTCGACGATGAACGTCGCGCGGCGATGGTTTCGAACTTGTTGGTCGTACTATGCAGCGATCGTCACGTCCAGCCGGTCATGAATACGGGTTCGCTCTATCAATAAGAGAGTCATCAATCGGCCTCGAGTTTCTGAGTTGCTTCCGCATGGATTTAAGCATGGCAAAACGTGATTCATTCTTGCTGCGTGTGGATCCCGCGGTGCTCGAGGCCATCCGACGTTGGGCCGACGACGAGATGCGCAGCATGAACGCTCAAATCGAGTTCATCCTGCGCAGCAAATTGAAGGACGCGGGCCGGTTACCCCAAAAATTGCCCACTGGGGAATCGAGCTCGCAAGCAAATGCAGAGTCACCCAAGTAAGCTGATCCTTGTCCGAACACGATAATCGGACTAGCGTTTTCGGTCCATTCCACGGTTCGCTTATACTGACTGTGGAGCGGTGTCAAAGTCCAAGCCAAAGTCTAACCGCGCCCTCAACCTGCCTCATCTGATCGTCAGGCAAAGTGCCTAGTTGGCGAATCAACTTCATGGTTGGTATTGTGATGAGATTTTGTGCGTCAAACGCACCTGCCTTGAGAAAACGGACATTCGAACGAACCTCGAATCGTGAATCTCGAGTGCTGGTTGTGTGCGGCACAATGGTTGTCAATGTGCGGTCGTTGTCGTCGGCGGCAGGAACGCTGAGGACCAAGCAAGGCCGCACCTTTGCAACCATACCGAGATCGACAAGCCACACGTCAGCGCGGGTCGGCTTGGTTGACATTCGCTTCCTCTGCGTCTAGCGTTTCGAAGAGTTGGTCGGCGATCCCCACAAGCTGATCGTCCGAAACCAATGTTTCCGGCAATTCGCTGCTCCGTCGAAGCATGGCGATCAGCAATTCGTGCTGCTCCTTTTCCGGCAGCGACTCGAAGGTTGCTAGAAGTTGTGATGCGGTGTCAGACATCGCTAGATCTCCAAAAAATGTGTACCCCAATTATAGTCGGACGAACGTTTGCGACCACTCGGCGGGCGTCATACGCCGGAAAGACCATGCCGCCAGGGACTCCGCACAGCCACACAAATTCAGATTTGCTGAATCATGAAGTATAGTCGAATTTGATAAGAGTCTGTGAGCGATTGCGTGGGACTGGGAGTGGTCACCGTGGGAAAAGTGGGTCTAATGGTGGTCGTGCGAGCGGTTTGTAGAAAACGCCGTCGCTTAACTCACCGAATTCCACATCAAGTCTTTATCATGAACGCATCGGTCCCTGGCAGTTGGATTTCGGCTCGCAGTCGTTCATTCGATAGCAGCGGCATTCGCAAAGTCTTTGATCTGGCTGCGAAGCTTAAAGATCCGATCAACCTGTCGATCGGCCAACCCGATTTCGACGTCCCCGACGAAGCGAAACAGGCTTGCATCAAGGCGATTCAAGTTGGCAAGAACGCGTACTCGCTCACACAGGGTATTAAACCGCTGCGTGAAAGACTGCAAGCCGACGTCGACCGACAGTATGGTCACGCGGATCGCGATGTGTTTGTCACCTCAGGAACTAGCGGAGGTTTGGTGCTGGCGATGCTCAGTCTGGTCGACCCCGGCGACGAAGTAATCATCTTCGATCCGTTTTTCGTGATGTATCCGCCGCTGGTACAGTTGGTCGGGGGCACGCCCGTCATGATCGATACTTGCCCCGACTTTCGCATCGACATCAACAAAGTTCGGGCTGCTATCACGCCACGAACCAAGCTGATCCTCTTCAACTCACCCGCCAATCTGACCGGAGTTACTCCCTCGGCCGAAGAAGTGTGACAGCTGGCCGAACTGGCCGCTGAAAAGAACATCGCTTTGATCTCCGATGAGATTTACAGCCAGTTTTGCTATGAGGACAAACTTGCAAGTCCAACGGACACGAACCCCAGCACGATTGTGATCGACGGATTTTCAAAAAGTCATGCGATGACCGGTTGGCGTGTGGGCTGGGTGCATGGTCCAGCGGAGGTCATTCAGACGATGATCAAGATTCAACAGTATTCGTTCGTTTGCGCGCCTCAGCCGTCGCAATGGGGTGCGCTGGCGGCGCTAGATGTAGACTTGGCGGGCTACCGAGCCGATTACAAATTGAAACGCGACATGATGATCGATGGCCTCAAGGATCGATTTGAATTTGTGACTCCTGGCGGTGCGTTTTATTTATACCCTAAAGCGCCTTGGGGGACAGGCAGTGAATTTGTGACGAACGCGATCGAACACGGCCTGTTGATGATTCCTGGAAACATCTTCAGCCAGCATGACACGCACTTCCGAATCTCCTACGCGGCACCTAATTCGACCTTGGAACGCGGCATCGAAGCTCTGAATAAGTTAGCGAGAAAGTAATCAGTAATATGCGTACGAACATTGTTAAAGCGAAATTGAAACGCGGGCAGCCATCGATCGGAACCTGGTTGTCGATGGGCCATTTGCACGCGGCGCGTGTGCTCGCCCGCTCCGGTTTCGATTGGCTGACGCTGGACGTCGAGCATGCTCCGTATGATTGGCGCGAGGTGGCGAGCGTGGTTGGCGCGATCGCTGACGCCGGCTGCGTACCGCTGGTTCGCCTACCTGATGGCTCGCATAGCAACATCAAACGAGCCCTGGATGCTGGAGCGTTTGGAATCGTCATTCCGATGGTCGATACGGTCGAACAAGCTCGTGAGATCATCGCTGCGACAAAATATCCGCCAGAAGGAAATCGTAGCGCTGGGGGCGGGATGTCCAATTTGAACTTCGATTGCTCGAACGAAGAATACTACCTTGAAGCGAACAACCAGATATTGGTGATCTTGCAAACCGAAAGCCCACTGGGCGTAAAAAATGCCGAAGCCATTTACTCACTGCCGGGCTGTGATGGGATCTTCGTCGGTCCCAATGACTTGCGATTCCAGATGCGCGCCGCCGACGGAACTTTTCCGACCGATGAGCAGCACGAAGCGCTTATTCAACGCGTCATCGAAATCGGCAAGAATACCGGCCGCGCAACTGGTATCCATGTGCTGACACCGGAAGACGCCATCCGTCGCGTGGATCAAGGTATGCAGTTTATCGCTGTCTCAAGCGATCTCGGTATGCTCTCGGCACAGGCTCGCAGTGTCATTCAAGCGATGGGCTTAGAAACCAAAAAAGACCTCGCCCGCTATTGACCGCTATTGATAGGATGGAGCCTTCATCAAGCGATTGGCAACCTTGCTTAGTGGAACCCGCATCAGTGTCCAAGTCTGCGATCCCTCCAGGATCGATGCGAATCGCGTCCCTATACCGGTGGTGGCGCTCCGCTTACCACCGGCTATTGTCTTCTATCCCTTCGGGATATCGAGCTTGATCCGTATCGAGTATCGAGTTGGAGCCGATTGCTTGATGGCATGCGCTGCCTGTTAAAGAATGCTTCGATACAAACGAACTCATCGGGGCGCGAGAATCGTCTTGTGATTCATCCCCGTAAAAGTTCATCCAAGTCATTGAGCAGGCTCGATAGCGTTATCCTGACACCACTGTTTAATCCTGGAAATTTCTG
>JAYVHC010000668.1:0-3589 GCA_043771575.1 Planctomycetia bacterium | reverse complement strand
ACTGAAACCAGATGGTCAAGCCGCATTCCGCATTGGGTACTTCATTGCATTGCATGATTTCAACGACAATAGCGCCACAGTTGGCGGAAACTTGTTGATCGATGGCAATCCAACCGCAGGTACTTCGCTGCATCTCGACTATCCGGGAACGGAAAGTCGCTCGCTCGGTACGCTCGGAACCACCGGCTATATTCCTGGGCAGAACTATGGTGTTCGCGTCACGAACATCGACAAGGGCAAATTTCGCATCGAACAATTGGTCAATTCGTTTCCCGACGAGAAACCGATCGAGGTCAAGAGAGCCGATCTACCTGATGGTGGCTTCGGCTTTGAGTATTGCTGCGGTCGAAGCTTTATCGTAGACAATGTTGTGGTCGAGAGGTTTGCCGTTTCTCCAAAAGAAAATTCAGCACTCGCAGAATTAAAGAATCGCCATGAAGAGCTGGCCAAAGCGATCAAAGTGCAAAAGGATCTGTCTGAAAATCGTCCGGGAAAGATCGCTTGGGGAGGCGACATGGCGAAAGAACTTCCTGATGTGCATCTGCTGACTCGCGGCAATTATTCAGCCCGCAGTGAGATCGTGGAACCCGGTGCGTTTTCAGCCCTTGCTGACAAGGCCAATCCGTTTGCAGTCAAGGCAACTCATGTCAGTGAGCGATCTTCCGGTCGCAGGCTTGCTTGGGCGGAGTGGGTTACTCGGCCAGAGTCGAGAGCCGCTGCGTTGATGGCACGCGTACAAGTCAACCGGCTTTGGCAACAGTATTTTGGTAAAGGGATCGTAACCACGCCGGACAATTTGGGCATCAGTGGTGCCTCTCCATCGCACCCCGAGCTACTGGACTGGCTTGCATCTGGATTGATTCGCAATGATTGGAGGATGAAATCCATCCACCGAATTGTGCTCAATTCCGCAACCTACAGACGCTCGAGCCATCTACAAGTAGAATCCTACAAAGCAGACATGAACAATCGTCTGTTATGGCGATTTACATCTCGAAGATTGGATGCTGAAGCGATTCGAGACCAGATGCTTGCGGTAAGCGGAGAAATTAGCTTGGCCATGGGCGGTCCCTACACTCCGACGTCACGTCTTGAGACCGGCGAAATTGTGGCACCGGAAGACACGCCTAATTCACATCGCCGGACGTTGTATCTCAACCAAAAGCGAACTCAAATTGTCAGTTTCCTTAGCGTCTTTGACTCACCCTCCATCGTGTTCAACTCGGTTCGTCGCAACACGTCAACGATGTCGCTACAGTCGCTGTCCCTATTGAATTCGGATTTTGCCGTACGGCGTGCGCGGGCTGCCGCAACAAGTCTGCAAGGACTAACGTCTGACGAAACCAATCGCGTCAAGCTCGCGTTTCAAGTTTGTTACTGTCGAGAGCCGAACGACAGCGAACTGATTGAATCGATTCGGTTTCTTGTTCAGCAGACGAATTCATACTCAGAACGACCCGACGCCCGAGACCGAGCATGGCAGGACTTTTGCCAGTCTCTTTTGGCAAGCAGCGAGTTCATGTATGTTGAATGACAACGGAGCCAGTACGCAATGACATTCCGATACACAAATGCCTCGCAGTTATACAGACGTGCTTTCTTGAGCCAATATGCAGGAAGCCTCGGAGGATTGGCGCTTGCTCATCTCTTGCAGTCGGGAAACCGTTTGGTTCAAGGCCAGGAAGTTAGCAATAAGCCTATGGCCGGAAAAGCGAAATCAATCATTTGCTTATTTCAGCATGGCGGGCCAAGTCAAATGGATCTGTTTGATCCCAAGCCGGAGCTGACGAAATGGCATGGAAAGCCTTATCCTGGCGGAAGCCTCGAAGTCCATTTTGATAAGCAAATGGGGAATGTTCTTGGTAGCCCATTTGGCTTTCGCCAGCACGGGCAATGCGGAATGGAGTTGTGTGAGTTGCTGCCTCACACGTCAAAGATTGTCGATGATATCACGATGGTCCGATCGATGAATACAGAATCGGTCGACCACGAATCGGCGCTGCGGTTGATTCACACCGGACGATTTCTCGCCGGCATGCCAGTCATGGGATCGTGGATTGTTTATGCATTGGGAACAGAGAACGCGAACTTGCCAGCCTATGTTGTATTGGGAGATCCAGGGGGACTACCTGTGGACGGCGAACGCAATTGGTCATCGGGTTGGTTGCCAGCGGTGTACCAAGGGACGATGTTCAGCGCTGGCAAGTCACCGGTCCTGCACTTGGAAACGCCGACTGGAGTCGTTGAGCCAGCTCGACGCAACCAACTCAAGTTCATTGAAGATTTGAATCGACGATTTTTGAATCAGCATCCCGAGAGTACGGAGCTGGCGGCACGACTTGAAAACTTTGAAACGGCTGCCCGAATGCAAACAACCGTGCCCGAGATTCTGGATTTGTCGGCGGAAACTGAATCGACTCGAGAGCTTTATGGTTTGAATCGCCCTGAGACAAAAGAATATGGAACACGATGCTTGCTGGCTCGGCGTTTGATTGAACAGGGAGTTCGATTCGTACAGATTTTTCTCAATGGCCAGCCTTGGGACACGCACAGCAAGAATGCGGAGAGTCTAAAGGGCTTATGTGCAAGGACCGATCAGCCTAGCGCTGCTTTGGTACAGGATTTGAAGCAACGCGGCCTATTGGATTCGACGATTGTGATGTGGACGGGCGAATTCGGGCGCTTACCGGTATCTCAAGGAACCGACGGACGAGATCACAATCGGCATGCTTTTTCGTTGTGGCTGGCTGGAGGTGGATTTCGGCAGGGATACACTCACGGTGCCACCGATGAGTTCGGTTACAAGTCCATCGAAAATATCGTTACCGTACACGACCTTCAGGCGACACTGCTCGAAGCGTTAGGCATCGATCATCGACGGCTAACTTATCCACACGACGGCCGCGAAACGAGTTTGACCGATGCCGAAGTGACCAAAGCACGTGTCGTCCGTGAGTTGTTAGTCTATCCCTGAATAAGCAATCAGCTTCGTTGATCACTCAGTTGGTGGAGCGAGGGCGACTCAAAGATCCTCGCCAAAATGGTGACATATATTCAGGGCATCGCGATTGACTAGGGTTGAGGTCGCTTGTCCCGTTCTCCTTCAGTATCCATTGCCATAAGATCCCAGGGTCCCTTGTAGGCGCTGATCGCTCCTATGATTCCGAGTCGTCGGCGAGGGAGCTAGTGAGTATTCATGAGAAATCACGGAGTGCAACGACCGCCGGTTGTAACTTGGTATACTGATTCACCCGCTCAGGTTCATTCGCGGATACGCTTCGCTTGCTGTGCGAAGCCGTTTTGGTGAAGTGTAAGGGCATGGGCGGGATCTTTGGATCGCAGATGGAACTCCAACTTGGCATCGACGCCACGGTAAGACCATTTCGTAGGTGAGTCCGCGAAGACTTCCTGCTTGGGTTGGTTCGTGATTCCTACCATCAAGTGACCGTCTTTGAAGTTCACGTCAAAGATGAAGTTCTTAGCGAGTTGATAACGGCCAACAAGCCGATCTGGAGTAACTTTTTCAGGCTCAGGCTCAGTTTTCTTGGCAGCGATTTCCATCATCAGATGACTCATCATCTCATCGCAG
>JAYVHC010000667.1:0-8255 GCA_043771575.1 Planctomycetia bacterium | reverse complement strand
CAAACGAGCATTGTAACGATGAGCAGAGGCAAAATGCATTCAAGTGTTTTTACATCGAGATGCATCATTGGATTAACGCTGGCTTTAGCATGGCTACACAGTTACGCTGCTTTCGCGCAGCCGCCGAATTTCGTTGTAATCAATATCGACGACCTGGGTTACGCCGATATTGGCCCATTCGGTTCTACCAACAAGACGCCGAACTTGGACCGCATGGCCAAAGAAGGCCGGCGCTTGACCAGCCATTATGCTGCGCCCGTTTGTTCCCCTTCGCGGGCCGCTTTGATGACTGGCTCGTATGCCAAACGAGCTCTACCCATCGCACATGTTTTGTTTCCGGCAAGCGAAGTAGGTTTGAATCCCAACGAAGTCACGGTCGCTGAGTTATTGAAGAGTGCGGGCTACGCCACGGCTTGCTATGGTAAATGGCATTTGGGGGATCAATCAGGTTTTCTTCCAACGGACCAGGGATTCGATACCTACTTTGGCATTCCCTACTCGAACGATATGGGACCTGGAGCTGATGGGTCGAAAAGCAGCTTAGGTGAACCGCTGCCACAAACTACACCGACCAAGATAGCTGAAGGAAAGAAGTAGACGGATGAGCTGGGCATTCGCGGCACGTCGGACAAGTGCTGGATACGGTACGTGAATTGAATCTGCAAGCGAACACGCTAGTGATTTTCACTAGCGATAATGGTGGTCCAGTCAATCAAGGCGCACACAATGGTCCATTACACGGAGCCAAGGGGCAGACTTTCGAAGGCGGCATTCGAACGTGCACCATGGCGTGGTGGCCAGGAAGGATACCGGCCGGGACAAGCACCGATGCGATGACGAGCATGATGGACCTGTTGCCTACCTTTGCCAAGTTAGGTGGTGTGGCGCTTCCCACGGACCGCAAGCTGGATGGCGTTGATATTTGGCCCGTGCTCGCAGGCGAACCGCAGACTCCACCGCGCGATACGTTTTTCTACTTTAGCGGTTTGCGTTTGGAAGCTGTTCGTTCGGGGCCATGGAAGTTGCACTTGGCATTGGCTGATAACGCGGGAAATAGAAAAGGTTCGCCGCGCCCACAGTTGTTCCATTTAGGGAGCGACTTGGGGGAGAAAAATGATCTGGCCAGCGAGCAACCTAAAGTTGTCGCTCAGTTGCAGTCACTTGTTCAGTCGATGCAAAGCGACCTCGGTATCGAAGGAATCGGTCCAGGATGCAGGCCGCTTGGCCGAACTGCCAATCCGCAACCCTTGATAAGCCTCGACGGAAGCGTTCGCGCTGACGCAGTCGCAAGCGTCAAGCAGTTTCCGTGAGTTGTACATGTGATGGCTGGGTAATTACTCGACACCGCGCACAACATCCGACAGTTCTTGTTCAATTTCGTCGCGGCCTGCGATAAGCTCAAGTTCGACAACCAGCGCACCTAAACGAACGCTGCCAACCTTAGCCATTTGAAGTTTGACCCAATCTTTACGCGTGCAAAGCACCCAATCGATGTCGGTGTGCTGTTCAGTCCACGCGATCAGTTGCTGCACGTCTTCGGCAGAATATGCGTGATGATCAGGCCATGTGCGGTGGTCGACGAGCGTCATGCCAAGGGATGCAAGCGTCGCGAAAAACGAACCGGGACTGCCGATGGCGCAGAAAGCGAGAGCGCGTTTGCCTTTGAGTTTTTCGAGCGTGACGGACTCGGAGGCGAATACGTCGACCCTAGCTGGGCGGTGGGAGGCGTGTGCAATTGTGATTTGAGGATTGTGGTGGAGTACACGTTGACGTAACGCAAGGATAGCTTCAGGAGTAGCTTGATCGCAGCGAGTGAAAACGACCACCTGGGCACGCCGCAGGCTGGAAAATGGTTCTCGCAGCAAACCGCCGGGTAATAAACGCAACGCCAGCTTCGATTCGCTGGCGTCGATCAGTACAATGTCGAGGTCACGAGCCAGCCGCCGATGCTGAAAACCGTCGTCAAGCAGTAGCACTTGCATATCGAGTTCTTCGTCAGCCAACTGCGCCGAAGCGACTCGATCCCAGTGCTGCAAATGCGGGACGTCGGGTAACTGCAACTCAAGCTCGAGAGCTTCATCGTTCTGACCGCTATCGAGTTGGCCGTAACCGCGACTGAGAATGGCGACTCGCAGTTCACGCTCGCGTAGCCACTGAGCCAACCAGGCGACCGTGGGCGTTTTGCCGGTCCCGCCTACCGAAAGATTGCCAACGGAGATTACCTTCAATCGCGAACGAAACGATTTTTTCCATTTCAACCGATACGCCAAGTTGCGTGCAGAGATCACGGCCCGGTAAGTCAAACTTGCTAGCCGAAGCACTTGGCGTAAACCCACGATCGACCAGTTCGCCTGTGGATTTGTAATTAAATCGCGCAACGCCACAGCTACCGATTCCTTCGCCAGTAAGCCGACGGCGCCAGCCGCAGGTTTGGAAGTGGACAACGTTCAAACACCAGTGATTTCTTTAAGCCGCATTCCTCCGAACTAATACGCAAAAGATGTTCGTAGTAGAACGACTACAACGCGGTGTCGCTGGTTACTTCGGCTGATTTGAAGCAAACAGTTTTGGCTTTGGCAAATCAAAAGGTTTTCGAAATGAACTACCTCGGTTCACTGGCAATGCCAGTGGCACACAAATTCGCAGCAGATGAACGATCAGGACGTATTGCGACAATTGTTCCACACTCAAGCCAACTTGGCACAGATCGCAGCAGCCATCTCTTGCGTTCCTACAGCCGTGGGATCGTTGCGATCGTCCTTCATGTCATAAGTTACTTGCTTGCCTTCTGCGATCACCGCAGCCACGGCGTTTTCCAATCGCTGTGCAGCATCCATTTCGCCCAGGTGCCGCAGCATCAGCATGCCGGACAAAATCAGCGCGGTCGGATTGACCTTGTTCAGGCCCTTGTACTTCGGAGCGCTACCATGAGTCGCTTCAAAGACGGCCCCGTTGGGGCCAAGGTTCGCGCCCGGTGCCATGCCCAATCCGCCGATCAAACCCGCACCCAAATCGCTGACGATATCGCCATACAGGTTTGGTAGCACGAGCACGTCGTACAACTCGGGCTTTTGAGTCAATTGCATGCACATGTTATCGACGATCCGCTCTTCGAATTGGATCTCTGGGTAATCCTTCGCTACTTCCATTGCCGTCTTAAGGTACAGGCCGTCGCTGTATTTCATAATGTTGGCTTTGTGAACAGCCGTCACTTTTTTGCGACCGTTCTCACGAGCGTAATCGAACGCGCACTTGACGATTCGCTTGCTGCCCGAAACGCTGATCGGCTTGATCGATACGCCGGTCTCTTCAAAGCCGGTCTGGATCTTGCGATCGGCAGGAAGGCCGTTGATGAACTTGATCAACTGCTCGGTTTCAGGCTTGCCCGCTTCGAATTCAACGCCGGCATACAAGTCTTCGGTATTCTCGCGGACGATAACGATATCGACGCCACACTCGCTGAAAAATGTCCGCACGCCTGGGTAGACTTTGCAAGGACGGATACATGCGAACAGGCCGAGTTCTTGCCGCAAGTACACATTGATACTGCGGAAACCCGTGCCGACGGGTGTTGTGATTGGAGCCTTGAGGGCACATTTTGTGCGGCGGATGCTGGCGAGGGTGCTGTCAGGAATGGGAGTTCCCAGTCGAGCCATTACGTCGATGCCCGCTTCTTGCACATCCCAGTTGATTTTCACGCCAGTCGCATCCACGCACTTCTTCGCCGCCTCGGACAATTCTGGACCGGTACCGTCACCCGTGATCAATGTAACTTCGTAAGCCATTTGTTATTTCTCCAACGGAATCAGGGTTTCACTGGTGCCAGAATCGCGAACTCAGCCCGCAAAAACAAGCTTGAGAATCTAACACACCAGAGGCATTCGTCAACGCCGTCCGGCCCCTAATGGAGGACCGAGAGTCAATCAATTTGCAAGGTCGCATCCGGCAGATGCGACCGAACGTGGGTCGCATCTGCCGAATACGACCAGAAAAAACCTATCGGCATGAACTGTCGTTTCGTGCTGTCAACCATCCGCCAAGCGAGGCTGGTGCTTGGGTTGAGGCGGGACGGCAATTATAACACAATCACGCCTCGGTCACATCCTGAAACTTCCAGCGCCGCAGGGCGTTTTAGTGGTTTCCAATCTGCCGCAGTGTGCAGGCAATCCAGTACAATACCCATTCGAGTGCGTCCGCCAGCGGCCTGCAAATCAATCCTAGGAACAAAGGAAATAACGATGAAATATGCAATGGTACTTGTATTCGTATTGGCATTCGTGAATTCGGTTTTCGCCGAAGTTAAAACCAAAGTTGTCGAATACAAAGATGGCGATACCGTTCTAGAGGGCTTCGTGGCTTGGGATTCGGCCGCCGCTGGCAAGTCGACGCCGGGTGTGCTCGTCGTTCATCAATGGATGGGATTGACCGACTATGAAAAAGGACGCTGCAAGCAACTCGCAGAACTGGGGTACGTGGCCTTTGCGCTCGACATTTATGGTAAGGGAACTCGTCCTGCCAACGTACAGGAGGCTGGCAAGCAATCCGGAGTGTACAAGAAAGATCGCGATCTTTATCGCCGTCGCTTGAACCTCGGATTGGCTCAATTATGTACTCTGGAAAACGTTGCCAAGAACCGCATCGCTGCGATCGGTTACTGCTTCGGCGGTACAGGTGCCATCGAACTGGCTCGCAGCGGAGCCGACATCCAAGGCGTAGTCAGCTTTCACGGCGGCTTGGATTCACCCGCGCCGTCTGACGGCAAAAAAATCAAGGCTAAGTTGCTGATCTGCCACGGTGCCGACGATCCCTTTGTACCCGCTGCCGACATTGCCGCGTTCCAAGCCGAGCTCAACGCAGCCAAAGTCGATTGGCAAATGATCAACTACTCTGGCGCAGTGCATTCGTTTACGCAGCCCATGGCTGGCAACGACAACTCGCGCGGCGCGGCGTACAACGAACTGGCCGATAAGCGATCTTGGATTGCTATGCGGGACTTCTTCAATGAGCTGTTTGGAGCAATACCGTAGGCAAGCCGCTCCGTCGGCTCGCTGCCACCCAGCCCGTTGTGTCGCCGAACCTTACTTGAATGAACCAACCATGATCCATCGTCAAGCACCGCGTCGATCGTTCCTACAGTCATCGATCGCAATTGTAAGTGCGACGCCGTTTATAACTCAGCCAGCACTTGCGCAAACCAGCGGTGATAAAGGCAAACTGATCGCCTATGTGGGCACGTTTAGTTCGCCGCTGCGCGACACGTTGCCAACGCAAGTGGATCTACCACCGGGCAACGGGCGCGGGATTCATCTGTTCGACGTGGATCGCGCCACCGGTGCGATGAAAGTTGCAGGGGTTTACGAGCTCGGCACTAGCCCTAGTTGTTTGGCCTTGAACATAGCCGGTACACGACTTTACTCTGCCAACGAAACCGATCGCAGGGGCGAGAAGAATGAGGGCACGGTCAGCTCGTTTGAGATCAATCGCCAGAACGGTCAGTTGACGTTGTTGAACACGGTCAGCTCGGGCGGCGCGGGGCCAACTTATGTTAGCATTCATCCGTCAGGGCGTTTTCTGTTGGTCGCCAATTACTTCGGCGGCTCAGTCTCGGTCCTGCCAATCCTCGCCGATGGACGCTTGGGCGAAGCGACGGACGTCAAGCATGATGACGGCCAGCTTGGGCCTACGAAAGCTGAGCATGCACCGCCAGGTAGCTTTGCATTTAGCGGCCATGATCGCACACACGCGCACATGATTGAATCGGACCCGTCGGGCCGATTTGTTCTACACGTGGACTTGGGTCTGGACAAAATCTTTGTTTGGAATTTCGACGATCGGACCGGCAAGCTCAGCCCCAGCGACCATCACACGGTTTCATTGCCCCCCGGAGATGGGCCACGTCATTTCTATTTCCATCCCAACCATCGCTGGTTCTATTCGATTCAGGAAGAGGGCTCGACGATCGTTTTGTTCGACTACAACGAGCAATCGGGTCAATTGAGTGCTCGGCAGACAATTTCAACACTGCCCCCTGAGTTCGTTGGCAGCAATTTTTGCTCGGAGATCTTAGTCTCTGCCGACGGTAAATTCCTGTATGCGGGCAACCGTTTGCACGACAGTATCGGCGTGTTCGCGATCGGCTCAAACGGCGAATTGACGCATCTTGCGGATGAGTGGACTCGCGGTAACTATCCCCGGAGTTTCAATTTAGACCCCACCGGTCGCTTCTTCTACTGTTGCAATCAACGTGGTGACAACATCGCCGTCTTTGAAGTCAATCGCCAGCTTGGCAGCCTAAAATTTACCGGTCATTATGCCCCAGTTGGCAATCCTTCCATCATTCTGTTCGTCGACTTAGCGAAGCGCTGAATGGGATAAGGCAATGATGGCGATGCCATGTTTCTTCGCGAAGGCGAGCGTCTGCTGGCGATCGACAAGGATGGTGCGGTGGGCTTCGATGGCGATAGTGCGGCTGCCGGCGCGAACAAGATTCTCAAGGGTGCGGAGTCCAATGGTCGGAACATCGAAGCGCATGTCTTGATGCGGCTTCGCAACTTTGATGAGCGTAAATCCGCCGCGCGGACAAAGTTGACCGGTGCGTGTTATCAGTGCATCGGTACCTTCGACGGCTTCGACGCCGAGCACGGTTTGATCGCGGACGGTGACGCTCTGGCCGATGTCGAGTCCTCCCATGTGCCTGGCAATTTGCCAACCGAATTCGATGTCGAGCATTTCTCGGCGATTCGGTGAACGCTGTGTGAGGCAACCTTCATCGACCACCACTTGCGGTGCGAGTTCCGTCGCGGGAATGACTTGTAAATGATGTCTCTCAAAAGCATCCACGACGGCTCCAAGGACGGTGTCGTCACGTGTATCACGAGAACGCGTAATGAAGCTGCGATAGAGTGTTCTGAGGCTGGTCCAATCGGGAAAATGTTCGATCCAGCCTAGGCCGTGAAAGAGGATCTTGTCTTTGAAGAGCTTTCCAGCCAAGGTTACCTGCTGGACGCCGCTGCGCTGGAAGAATTGAATTTGACCTCCGAGCTTGGCGACTCCAAACCAACGTATTTCGCGCGCGAATTGGTTCAGTCGACTGTCGGCATGACCCTTGATCGCGGCGACATAAATTTCGTAGCCGAGCGCGTGGCAGTGTTCAGCAACTTCGACAGGAAAGCTGCCCCAACCTGCTACGAGACCTACTTTGCGTGGAATCAGTTGTGATTTCATTGCCAGCGATCCATCAGGCTGCTTTGCGCGGTTCGATGACTTCTTCGGAACGGACTCGTTGCGACAGTTCCGCGACCTGTTGCTGCAGTTCGCGAAGCTGGCGACGCATATCAGGTAGTCGAGTCAAAGCAGCGACCTGTTGCATCGTTTGTTTGTGTGGCATGGCGGGACTGCCCAGCATGACGTCGCCCTCAGCGATGTCTTGCATTACGCCTGATTGAGCGCCGATGATGACGCGATCTGCGATGTGAATGTGATCTTTCAAGCCGACTTGACCAGCCATCACGACATAATCGCCAGTGGTGCTTGACCCAGCAATGCCGACTTGTGCGCAGATGAGGTTGTGTTTGCCGATGTGGCAGTTGTGTCCGATTTGAACTTGATTGTCGATCTTAGTACCCCTGCCAATACGAGTTGCACCGAAGGTACCGCGATCGATGGTGGTGCCTGCGCCGATTTCGACGTCCGATTCGATTTGGACCCAACCGAGCTGAGCGGTGCGTTCGTGGCGGCCTTGGGCCAGGCGATAACCAAAGCCAAACGCGCCTAAGGTTGCACCTGCATGAATCAATACACGGTTTTCAAGGGTGGTCGCTGGGTAGAGTGTCACGTTGGGAAAAAGCGTGCAATCATCGCCGACGTGGCAACCGGCCATGATGTTCACGCCACTATAAATCGTGCAGCGCTGGCCGATGGTGACGTTTTCGGCGATGTACGCCCCCGGTTGGATAACGGTACCCGCCCCGATGCGAGCTGACGGGTCAATATTCGCGGCGGGATGGACGCCTGCGAACTGTGCAGCCGATTGTGGACGCAGTTTGCCAACAATGGCTTCGAAGGCTGCATGCGGCTTGTCGACGATTAACAGTGTTTTTGAGCCGACGGGGAAGTCGGTGGGGACCACCGCAGCCAGTGCCGGCGAGCTTTCGATTTTGTCAGCGTATTTAGCGTTATCCGCGAGCGTAATGCAATTCGACGAAGCGTCTTGGAGGGGCAGCGCGTCGTGGATGAGCAGAGATGGGTCGCCAACA
>JAYVHC010000666.1:0-6891 GCA_043771575.1 Planctomycetia bacterium | reverse complement strand
GTGCGTTTGCAAAATGGGCCAGCGATCGATCGAAGTCTAACGCCTGACGAAAAGCGATATGCGTTCATGCAATTCACCGCAACGCAGATCGCGGTTTTGACGGCGAAGACGGGTTCTAGTGTCGGCGTGCTATTTCGTCGTAATGCGGACGTGGCGACGATGATCGCATTGCTGCGCGATCGCGGGATTGCTGCGAGCCAAGACGGCGGCAATCCACTAACCGATTCCGCAGCGGTTGAACTAGTTTTGTCGCTGGTGCATTTGGCCGATCATCCAGGCGATGGGATCTGTGCATTTCATGTGGGCGCTTCGCCGCTTGTACAATATTTGCCGGCAGACCCGCGTTCGGACCCGCATACGGTGGCCAATTGGTATCGCGCACAGGTTGCGAGGTTTGGTTTGGGTCGAACGGTCGAGATGGTCGCCAACTGGCTGGCCAACGATTTGTCGTGGTGGGATCAACATCGGCTGAAGCAATTGGTGCGAAGTGCGTTCGAGTTTCAAGCGTCCGGAGTTAGTCGGCTTGCGGATTTCGAACGCTCAGTGATGGATCAGCGGATTGCGTTACCGACGGAGGCGCAAGTCAAAGTCATGACGATTCACAAGAGCAAAGGCTTGGAGTTCGACGCGGTGTTCTTACCAGATTTGGCGATTGAATTCGCGCCGATGACCCCGATGCTGGTACTGCGCGGTGATGATCCGACGGAGCCACCCAGTGGTGTGCTGCGGTATATGAGCGAAGCGCTTCAAAAGACGTTACCTGAAAGTTGGCAGTCGGCTTTCAAGCAAACAAAGGCGCGGGGCGTTTACGAGTCGCTTTGTTTGTTGTACGTAGCGATGACGCGAGCGCGATGCGCGTTGTACCTGTCGACCCACCCGGCAGGGGCGGATCAGCGGCAGAATTTTGATTCACTACTGCAATCGGTGTTGGTGACCAACAAGGATGAGGCGGGCAAAGCTGAGGCGGTCTTGTATGAGTTAGGCGATCCGGAGTGGTTCTCGCAACTGGCCACGAAGGAAGTTGCCGAAGCGGGACCGCAGGAATCGCCCTCGCGTCGAATTTCGCTACGTAGCGACGCCGCTTCGGCTCCACCGCGCAGTTTGCGTGTAGCCGCGCCTTCGACCATGGGTCAGTCGTTGGAGCCTGTGCCGCTGGCGAATGCATTTTCGTACAGTCAATGTATCGGTGCGAGCTTCGGTACGATCATGCATGCATTCTTCGAGCAGATTCGCTGGCTGGATGATTACCAGTTAGACCCAGTCGCGCTCCGCAAAGTCGCGTTAACGGCAGTCACACCTGAGGAATTGCGGCATTTGAACATCGACAAGTTGATCGAATCTTTCGGGTCGATGTTGGAGCTACGAAGCGTGCGACAAGCGCTCGGCAAGCAGCGTTACAGTCGTAACATGTTTGGTGCGGTACCTGACCGTGTTGAGATCGACAATGAACGCGTGATTAGCTTGGTGATGAACGATCGCTTGATATCGGGAACCATCGACCGGTTGGTAGTGCTGATGAAAGGCGGTCGGCCCTATGCGGCTGAGATCATCGACTTCAAGACCGACGCGTATGACGACAGCATGACGCTACTGTGGGTTCAAGATCGGATCGACCATCACCGCCCGCAGTTGGAGATCTATGCACGAGTAGTCTCTGAACTGTTTGATATTCCAGAGGAGCGCATCGCGACACATTTGATTTTGTTAAGCAGTGATGAATTTGTTGAGTGCCGAAGAGTTGCCAATGTGCTCGGCGGTCCGCTAGCGCAATGTTAACCAAGACACGCGACCGCAGAGCGTCGCGGTAAACTTGTGTTGAGAATCACGACAGGCCTTACTATCTGCGACCAGCTCTACGACGGACTGGGAATAAGCGGCGTTTCTTGGGCAATTCGACGACCGGCTCGACGGCGGCTTCAAGGTCAGCATCACCATTCTTGGGTGCAGTCGTATGTGCTGCGCCATTACCGCCTGAGGCGGGAAGCGTCCGTGCGGGTTGATTTAATTCTTCCGGGTTGAGTGAATCTCGAATCAGTAAGCGGTTAATATTCAATTCGATGGAAGTCAGTTGGTCACCTTCGTCGGCGGTGACGAAAGTGAAGGCGATGCCGTCGCGGCCCATGCGGCCTGTTCGACCCACGCGGTGAACATAATCGTCGCAGTCGAGTGGAATGTCAAAGTTGATGATGTGCGAAACGGTCGATACATCGATCCCGCGACCGACAACGTCCGTGGCAACCAGAATCTGCAAGTTACCACTGCGCAGATCGGCAAACACGCGGTCCCGATCACGTTGGTTCATATCACCATGGATGCAATCCAAGCGCACATTGGCGGTCGCTGAATGATGGCGCAGTTCCTTCTGTAGTTCCAAACACAGTCGGTCGGTGCCACGCTTAGTGCGGCAGAAAATAATCGCCTGCTTCGGTTCTTCGCGCAATAGCAGCTTGACCAGTGTGTCGAATTTCTCATCTTTGCGGAGACTGAAGTAACGCTGCTCAATCGTCTCGACCGAAACGTTTGTCGACGAGCAATTAATGTGAACTGGGTCTTGCAAGTAGCGTTCGGTCAGTCGTCGAATTTCCAGCGGCATAGTCGCGCTCAGGAGCATCGTTTGGCGATCTTTTGGGCACCGACGCAAAATCTTCTCGATAGCGGGCCGAAATCCGATGTCGAGCATCCGGTCGGCTTCGTCGAGCACCACGCACCACAGGTCGTCGGTCTTGAACGTACCGCGTTGGATGTGATCCATCACGCGTCCAGGCGTGCCGACAACGATCTGTGTACCGTCTTGAAGTTGTTGCATCTGGCGGCGCATGTGTTTGCCACCGGCGAGCACCGCACAAGCGGTTGGGCAGCCCCAAGCCAATCGTTCGATCTCTTGGAATACCTGTTCGGCCAACTCGCGGGTCGGCACCAGAATGAGAGCTTGTGGGTTGCGACTCTCACGCAACGGGTCCAGCAATTCGAGAATCGGAATGCCAAAGGCGGCGGTTTTGCCGGTGCCCGTTCGAGCTTGGCCAATAATATCCTTGGAATCCAGGGCCGCTGGAATGACTTGAGCCTGAATTGGAGTAGGTGTTTCGTAGCCCAATTTCTTGAGGCACCGCAACATCACGGGCGAAAGATCAAGTTGCTTGAAGGAGGTTATTTCAGGCTGAACTGGGGGGGTAATTTCGGCAATGGGTTCCATGTCTAGCAGATTGGATTGCATATGTTCCTAATGGTTACTTTCAAAAACTTCTTCACTTTCCCTATAGTCTACCTTGTAAATCGATTCCCGTAACTAGCAAATCTTCGTTTTGGCACGCGGAGGCTGGAAACTTGCATGGGTTCCATCACACTTTCCAGAGCCAGCGAGTGCTTGCGAATCTGGCCAGACAGATTTTTCAAGTTCACGCTCGACGATTTCAATGGTTTCATTGACGTTCAAGTTGCCTTTGGTGACTTGAGCGGAATTGAGTAGGTAGAGACCAGGCACACTGCACACGACCGGCGGAAGCTGCTCTGAGTACTTCAACGTGGGCAGGGCCATTACATGTCTCGCTCGGGCGGTTTGAATCGCCGAGACTTGCGATCGATGGAAGTCCGGATACATCCGCTCGAGCGTTGCCAGGCAGCGCTGGTGAATCGTTTCATCGGGTTCGTCAAAGCCGGAATCGTCGGCCATTAAGTAACGTGGCAAATAAACGAGGTAATGACCATTCATGTACTGCGGTTCGACGATCGCACCCATTTCGATGATCCCGGTCAATGGAACCCAGGAGTCAATAACGTTCGTGACATAGTAACCTGCGAGGGGTCGATCGAGCAGCAACGAAGTGCAGACAACGCCGAGATATTCGGCACCGCTTAATCGTTGGCGTTCGTGACCGTTCAGGCCGACGCAGGCTTTGTCGATGATCGGCGACGGCGCGGTCATGACGACGAAATCGAATTTCTCGACGCGTTCCTTTTCGCCAACTCCGCATGTCACATGTAACTGATTGCTGCCTGAATTGCGGACGACTCTGGTCACCGGGCTGGCTGTGGCGATGTGGGCTCCACGCGCCTCAAGGGCAGTACCCAATACTTGCAGAATACGACGATAACCGCCAGGAACGTAACCAAACATCTCGCGTTTCATACCACTGCGGCGAGCTTTATACATGCGATCGATGTACGACCAAATAAACGCGGCTGAGGTGCGTTGGTAAGCGTCGCCCAATTTGGCTTTTAACAGTGGCAACCAGATTTTTTCGAAAGTGCTCTTGCCGCTTAACTTGCGTAGCCACTTGTCGACGGGAATCTTTTCAAGAGCCTTCCAATCGCGCAGCTTGGAAGCGTAGAAAATGGTGCTACCGAGCCGGAATTTTTGCCACAGAGAAAGGGGTGGAAACTTGAGAAAGTCGAATGAACTGCTTAGTGAATAGAGTTTTCCGCTACAAAAAAAACCGGTACGAGTCTGCACCCAACGAATTTCTTTCTCTAGTCCGATTTCTTCCAACAGTGCGCGCAGACGCGTGTCCGAAAGCAATGTAACGTGATAAAAACGATCCCAGCTAGTGTCGCCCAGCGTCCACGCGCTGGTCAGACCGCCCAGTTCGGGCGCTGCCTCGAGTACCGTAACCTTCTCACCGCGCTGCGTCAGTCGCCAAGCGGTCGCCAAGCCGAGCATACCGCCACCGACCACAGCCCAGTGTTTTTGTTGCCAGTGTTTTTGTTGCTGATGTTTTTGCGGATTGGGCAGTGTTGCATTCGATGGTTGTATCACTGAGCTAGTCCACTTTCCGACCAAATCGATGCCGCATTGTCATTCGAATTGTGCGTTGAACGGTTTGGAAGATCTTCATCTTGCTCGCGCCTCGTTTGAAATCATAACGCAACAGCAAGGGGACTTCCCCGATCACTGCCCCGAAGCCGTTCAGTGTCAGCAGCAGATCAGCCATACACGCAAAGCCCTGCTCGCGCGTTAACTGTCCATCTAAACGAATTACTGCGTCGCGAAGCATGCCAACGCGATAAGCGCGATAGCCGCAAGTGTAGTCGCGGCAGCCCCTAATTGAGAAAACGGCTTGCATCATGATCCGCGCCCCAAAGCTCAGCCATTCGCGGTGCCTCGACAAGCCCACCACACGTCCGCCGGGCTGAAAGCGCGACGCGATAACGATGTCGTAACCCTCGCGAATCATGGGCACCATTTGCGCGATCAACTGAGGTGGATGCGTATTATCCGCATCCATGGCCACTACAACATCGTCTGAATCGAGCCCTTCGATTCCGCTTGTCAAACAAGTAGTGATGGCCGCGCCGAGACCCTTGTTGACTGCGTGGCATACCAGTTTAACTGGGTAGAATTCTTGTAGGCTGCGAGCCACACTCACTGTGCGATCACTACTGCCGTCATCGACAATTAGGATATCGAATTCCCAAGGCGTTTCGCCAAGCGTTTGCACGATGCGCTCGACGAGTTTTTCCAGAGCGTCCTGCTCATTGTAAGCAGGCAATACAACCCGTACACGTGTTAGTTTCGGGTCGAATTTCGGGGAGTTGCGCGATGGCTCTGACAATGCTTTAGCTAATGTAATCTCTCGGGCGGCTTCATCCATCATGTAAAAATCCAGATTTACCCCAAAATGACCCTGTGAAATGCGAAAACCTGGTAAGTTTCTGGATCAAAAACAGCCTCCAGAACATTCATATTAGTCAAAACTCAAGTAACCGTTTAGCGGGGATTGGCCAGATTCTGCCGGATTTGCAGTTTGCCACATTCGGGGGTGGCGGTTTGTGGAGTTTTTAGCGGTTGCCCGCACCCAAAGAGCTTCGGGGCGTATACTCCGCGTACCATTTGGGATGCATCCACACGCGCGAAAATCGACACCGCGGCAAATTGCAGCAGTTAAAGTTTTGCGAATCGCAGGAAATGGACCTACATTTTCAGTTCCTACCATGCGCCTGAATGTGTGCACTGTGTCTAGAATAGCATGTGATCGTTAGATTGAAGACTAAAGTTGATTTCAATATTTCTTCACCGTTCCTTCACTATAGAGGGCTCGACTCAATGAGCTGGCAGAAACAATTTACAACAAGCGGCTTGCTTGTCGGTGTGCTGACCGCTTTCAGCGGACTAAACACAGCGAGAGCTGCTGAAGATTACCCACCATTCGACAAAGTCATCGAAGGTTACACCAAGATTGAGCCCGCTCCGGAAGATGGCCGGACGATGTACGACGTGTACATTAAAGAAAAAGAAGGCCAGTTGCTGCTTGAGATTCCAAAAAACTACACCGAGAAAAAGTACTTTATCGGTCTCACGGTTGCCAGCGGACAGATCTTCGCGGGTCTGCAAGCAGGTGATTTTTACGTTCAGTGGCGACAGTATAACAAGCGCATGGCTTTGATTAGTCCGAACGTATCCATCCGTTCCAACGGCGACAACGAATCTAAGGATTCGGTCAAGCGATTGTTCACTGCCGAAGTGCTGCTCGATTTGCCGATTCTAGGAATCTCTCCCAAAGGTGGCTTCATCGTTGATGGCGACCAATTGCTCGTCGGCAATGCGTCAGTCTTCTTTGGTTCAGCCGGTCGCAGCCGTAATCCAGGCCTCGCGAAGTTAGTCAAGCATAAAGCGTTTCCCAACAACATCGAACTTGCTTGGGAATTGCCGGACGGTAATGGCAAGTTACAGACGCTTTACTATTCGATCAGCGAAATTCCCGCGAGCACAGGTTACTCGCCACGCGTGGCTGACCAACGTATCGGCTACTTTACAACTTCTTACGCCGATTACGGCAAATACAAGCAGGACGAAGTTGATATCAACTTCATCAATCGTTGGCATCTGCAAAAACGCGACCCTTCGCTGCGCATTTCGCCACCCGTGGAACCCATTCGCTTTTACATCGAACACAC
>JAYVHC010000665.1:0-2138 GCA_043771575.1 Planctomycetia bacterium | reverse complement strand
CTGGCTGTCGAATCCAAGGTAAACACCGAGACGCACGGTAAAGATTTGGCTGATCAATTGGAGAAACTTGGTGTTGCTAAGAAGAGTGCGAAATAAATTTCTTGCGACCATCAAACACATAGCAGTAGCCGTGTTCTGCTCCGTTTACGTACGGATTGCCGCGTCTACTCTGTTGGTCTTCGGTGTCGGTTGTTGGGGCATGCTGCACGAACTGGAATCCATTCGCAGGTCCGTAGGCAGGTCGCAGATTTCTGAAGCCAGGTCGCATGCTCAACGTTCGGTCGACCGACTGCAACAAGAAATGGAGCAATCTAGTTCACTTGACCTTGGGGCCGCTGCGAATGCCAGATGGCTTCGCGATCGATGGAGATTTGTTCGAAGATTAGAACCTCAACGAGCGTTTCGGGCGATCGTCGACAATAGCGGCACGATCGTGGCGCATTCCAACAATCGCGTGATAGGTATTAAAGTGAATCCACCCGAGGAATCCCGTAGGGTGCCAGAGTTTGGCGAGGGAGTGTTTGAGAACCAGGGCTCGGTACTTACTGGGAATTTGCGAGTCATGGAAATTCTGGTTCCTATTTCCAAATCAAATAGCGTTGTGGGAACTTATCATGTTGGCGTGCCAACTGATTGGCTAAACAAGTTAATAGCTGCCGAACAGTCCAGCTCGAAGCGGGCATGGACTGCAGTCATCACTTACACGATGGCAATCGTAGTGCTCACTGGAATTATTCTACATTTTCAAGGTCGACGTGCCAATTTGCTTGAACGCAAACTGCACATAGCGGAGGAGCGTCGATTGCAAGAGCTGAGTACGCTGATGATTGGAATGGCACATGAAGTTCGTAACCCGCTCAATTCCATTCGACTCAACCTTCACACTTCGGAACGTATTTTTCGAGGTGAATCGCAATTTGATGAGCAAGAAATTGCAAACATGCTTTCGGATTCCGTCCGCGAGATCGAACGAGTAGAAAGCCTCATTGGACAAATGCTCGGCTATGCTCGGATTGAAAACGATTGCGACGACGATGTCAATGTTGCGGACGAAATACAAACGACTATTCAGTTTATGGAGTCGACGTTTGAGGGCCAGGACATCACAATCGTTTTCCAAAACGATTCTCCTTTGGTAACCATTTTCATCGAACGTCGTCGACTTCGACAGATTCTACTAAATCTCATGAAAAACGCTGCTGATGCAATGCCTGATGGCGGACGCATTGAGGTGACCCTTGGAACAATGGACGGTCAAGCTCAGGTGGTCATTGCGGACTCTGGGAAAGGGGTTGATGAAAAGATTCGTTCGCGAATATTTGAACCTTTCGTGACGACAAAGGACTCGGGAACAGGAATGGGACTAGCAATTGTACGGAGTATGTTAGATAACGTTGAAGGAGCAATCGAGTATCAGACCGGTGGTTCACTGGGGGGCGCGGAATTTAGTCTCACTTTCCCAATCGATCGCACTCTTCGTAGGTCAAGAAATGACCAGTGACGCTGGGAAGATCCTTGTCGTTGAAGATCAGGCGCGCGAGCGCGAAGCGATGTCTCGAATGCTTCGCAGCGAGGGCTTTCAGGTCGCATTGGCTGGGAGTGTTATTGAAGCCATTGCGATGGCGGATGAGTCTGTTGATCTCGTCGTTAGTGACTTACGCTTGGGTGGTGAGAATGCAATAGACCTTTTAACAAAGCTGCGAAGCTTAAAGCCGAGCTTGCCTTTTATTATTGTCACTGCCTATGGGGAAGTAGGCAGTGCGGTCCAGGCAATGAAGTTAGGAGCCATCGACTACTTATTAAAGCCGTTGAATCCATCGGAGCTTGTATCGCTCATCCGGCGACAGTTGGTGGCATTGCAGCCAACCACCACGGCGACCGGAGCGCCAGGTTTTGAAAACATGATTGGTCAGTCGTCGGCGATGCGAATGGTATTTGACCGAATTCGGCGCGCCGCATTGTCTGAAAGTACTGTACTCATTACAGGTGAATCCGGGACGGGCAAAGAATTGGTGGCAGCCGCCATTCATAGACACAGTCGTCGCGCTGCCAGGTCATTTGTCACGATTAACATCAGCGAACTGCCTGTCAGTCTGATCGAAGCCGAACTATTCGGTGTTTCAAAAGGGGCCTATACG
>JAYVHC010000664.1:0-7726 GCA_043771575.1 Planctomycetia bacterium | reverse complement strand
CGGAATCGATAGCGTGGCGGCAAATGTCTTCAACGGACTATCGACATCGTTATTCTGTTCAGCGTAGGTATCGTTTGCTGTAGGTAGGTTCGTCAAAACCAAATGGGTCAACCACTTGATCGACTTGAAACCATAAGCTTCGGGCACAATCACGCGAACCGGCCCGCCGCGCTCCGCATCCAACCACTCACCGTTTAACTTAGTACACAAAATAACCGGCGGCAGATCCCATGGCGACTCAAGGACACGACCGATTGGCAAAGAACTGCGAAACATCTGTTTGGGGTCATCGTTGTGATAACCGTAGTAAAACACTCGCCGCAGATCTGCCGTCGGCTGAGTCAGCCAAACTACTTCACTTAGTGGGACTCCTTCCCACAACCCCATTCCGAGCGGACAGCCAAGGTTCAAGCAGGTCATTACTTTCGCGAATCGCACACTGTGTTTCTCGCTCAACTTCACGAGCGTCGCAAAATCCAGTGCCGTGCCATTGGCTTTCGAAAATTGTTTGCCTAGTTTTGCCGGGTGATCGGGGTCCGAAACTACCTCGAGGCTCCATGACTCGCGCGTCAAGCCAACCTCGCGTCGTTTTTCCTCTGGAATTGAATGTGGCAGCGGTTTGCCTCGTGACACATCACGGAACTCGCTCGGGCGTGTGAAGTAAGGATTAAGTTGCGCGCCCGACTTATCGGCTTTCGCTGCTTGCGTACTTTCTGCCGTCACTTTCTCGTCTGCCAACAATCCCGCGTTCAGTAAATACCCATTCAGGCTCATCGCCGACCAACCTACGACACCCGCTTGAAGAAAATAGCGCCGCGCGACGCGTTGATGTTCCTTTAAAAACTCGGACTCGCTCATAGAATGCGAAACCTCGTGAACGAGAAACGGTCGTTTGCAGCCTAGCCAGCGCAGGAGCCTGTTGTCTAAAACAGTATTACTCTAATCGAGATCTGTCCTATTTGCCCAGATTTAGGAGCGAAACGAGTATAGCACTTTAATCCGCGCTGACGGTGAATCGCGGGGCGCTGCCCAAGGGGTTAAAACGTATTTTCTAACTCTTAAACAGGGTAGACTAAGATCAATTGAGGTCGTGATCACCATCAAGCGAGCGAGGAATAATGCTGAGAATAAAAGACGTCACCGACTGGATGGAGGGGCTTGCGCCCCTGCGACTAAGCGCGGAGTGGGATAACACTGGGCTGTTATTGGGCGATTTGCAACGAGAAGTGCGCCGCCTCATGACTTGTCTGACACTGACTCCCGAGAGCGTCGCGGAAGCCGTATCCGGCAAAGCGGATTTGGTGATCAGTCATCATCCTTTGCCGTTTCGACCGCTGAAAAAGATCATCGCCAGCGAACCCGCCGGTCGCATGCTGTGGGAGTTGGCAAGCGCGGGAGTGTCGGTTTATTGCCCACATACAGCTTGGGATTCTGCGGCCGCAGGAATCAATGCGCAGTTGGCGAATCGACTGCAGTTGCGAAACATTGTGCCGCTGGTAGCTGAAGCGACTAAGTTTCTGCCATCGCAAACTAAGCAAGCGGATTCAGCTGACCATGAACTTGGAACTGGCCGCGTGGGTGACTTGGTGGGTCGATGTAACCTGCGTGACATCATCAAGTTGATCTGCGAAGCCGTACCTTCCTGCCGGCCACGAGTTGTTGACACTGGTATTTCGATTGGTCGCGTGGGCATCGTTTGTGGTAGTGGTGGCAGCCTAATCGAAGCTGCGTTTCGGAACGAATGCGATCTGTTTTTAACGGGCGAGGCGACCTTCCATCAGTGCCTGGAAGCCAAAGGGGCAGGATTATCGATGCTGATGATTGGACACTTTGCAAGCGAAAAGTTCGCTATGGACTCACTGGCAGGGCTGTGTAGGGCCGAATTTGCAGGTTTGCAAGTCTGGGGAAGCGTTAACGAAACCGACCCAGTCAGCTCGATTTGACGATCAAACGTTGTGTTTTTCTGCAGTTTCCAAGCAGTTTGGCTTGTTTCGCCCGGCGTTCATTGACCCAGGTTGCTTCCGTTCTAAAATGCAAGGGTGTGATGACGAATCCTTTTCGAGGACTTTTTGAGATGGCCAATTGGCTTGCTGCTTTGCCGGTCTACAACGAAGCTGGCTATGTAGACGAAGTTTTGAACCAAGTGACCAAGTACGCTGACAACGTGCTGGTGGTTAATGATGGTTCAACGGATGCGACGGCAGATCGATTAGCGAATTGGCCGCGCGTGAATGTGGTCGATCACGGAGTCAATCGTGGTTACGGTGCGGCGCTCAAGAGTGCCTTCCAATTTGCGATCGATCACCAATACGAATTCTTGATCACGCTCGATTGCGACGGTCAACATCAACCACAACGCATTCCTCGATTTCTGTCGGCCTGCAAGCATGCGGACATCGTTTCTGGTAGTCGATATCTAAAGACCTATCCGGGAGATAGCCAACCGCCCGCGCAGCGACTGTTCATTAACAAGCAGATCACGCGCCAAATCAATCAACGCTTCGGCATGAAATTGACCGATACATTCTGCGGTTTCAAAGCCTACCGTGTCGAAGCCTTGAAGTTGTTGGACATTCAAGATAACGGTTACGCGATGCCGCTGGAGTTGTGGGTGCAAGCAGCCATGCATGGCATGCGTGTAATCGAAATTCCAGTACCGCTAATTTACCTTGACTTGAATCGTTCGTTCGGCGGTGCACTCGACGAAGCTGAAAAGCGGCTTCAATATTACAACGAGTGCATCGAGCGGGCGGTGTCCGCCATGAAATCTAAAGGCATCGAATTGCCCGGGTCAACGCCGCGCCGCGAGTCCGCTTGCGGGGGATGCAATTGATGAGCTCCGTAGCTGCCGATATGTATCGACAGTTTCGTGTCCCACATGAATCCGGCAAAGCGCTGATCGACCCACCGCTCGAGCGAGTACAAGCTCGCCTGCACGCGCTCGATGCGAATACGGAATTGAGTGGCCTCGAGTTCTGTGGTCAGCCGATTTCGAAAGTACGTAGCGAAGCGCGTCGCGAAGCGGTTGAGATCGCACTTCATTACTCGGGGCAGTATCGCGATACGCCGAAGCAGTTTCGCTGTGTTAGCGATACCCAACCTATCTTGCTGTCAGGTCACCAACCGGAATTGTTTCACCCCGGAGTTTGGTTCAAAAACTTCTTGTTGTCACAGTTGGCCACTAATAATGGGGCGGTGGCGATCAATTTTCTTGTCGATAACGATCTGTGTCGCAATGCTGCGATACGGGTTCCAACGCGAACGGCGGATGGCGCCGTGATCGCGACTTCAGTACCATTCGACGCTCCTCGCGATAGCATCCCCTGGGAGCTGCGTTTGCTGAACGATCCGGAGTGCTGGCGGCAATTCCCAACTGTCGTGTGCAAAACATTGCTACCTGAATCCGCTCAGCCGCTGGTGACTGACCTTTGGGAATATGCAGCGCACACAATTGCACGCACGGGTCGAGTTGGTTACGCGATCGCCGAAGCACGCCATCGATTGGAAGCCGAGCTAGGGTTGCAGACATTGGAAGTGCCGTTGAGTCACTTGGTGAGCACGCGTGCGTTCGCTCGCTTTAGTGTTCAGTTGCTCAGCGAGTTGCCCCGCTTGCAAACCATCTACAATGCCCAGCGAGAGAACTACCGCACCGCGCACCACATACGCAGTCAAGCGCATCCGGTCCCCGCGCTCGAGCAGCAACACGGTTGGCTCGAAGCGCCCTGGTGGGTTTATCGCCCCGAGGCTCCCAAGCGTCAGCGTCTGTGGGTAAAACTCATCGACAACAGCTTGATGCTGAGTGATCGGGCAGGCTGGCAAACGGTCATCGAAGGGCGGCTCGAATGCGATCAAGCGGCAGCTCAGTGGCTGGATATTCTAGCGGATGGCGTTTGCCTGCGGCCGCGAGCGCTGCTGACGACTATGTATTTGCGGTTGATCGTCGGCGATGCGTTCATCCATGGCATTGGCGGTGGTAAGTACGATCAATTGACCGATGCCATCATTCAAGAGTTCTTTGGCGTCACTCCCCCGGAAGTGATTGTTGCTAGCGCTACGTTGCGCTTGCCCATGGTCGCGACCGAGCCCGTCGCGGCTTCTTCGCAGCAGCAACGCGAAAGACTCTGGCAACTTAAGTATCATGCCGAATCTGCAGTTGTAAATGCGGTGAATGTAGCTGAAGCCAGTGAAGCCCAGAGCTTGGCGAGTCGGAAACGAGAGCTGCTGGCCAACATCCCACAGCGCGGCGACAAGTGGGAGTGGCATCATCAGATCACGACCGTTAACCGTAGACTCGCAGAACTCGCCGCCTCGCAAACCACAGCGACAAAACAGCAGCTGGACGCTGCCACGCTGGACGAACGACAACAGCGCATTCTCAGTTCGCGCGAATACAGCTTCTGCCTGTTCAACCGCGACTTCATTTCCGCTGAGCTACACCGCATGACGCTTGAAAGCTCCTAGTTACGAAACGATGACCATTTGATATTGAGCTTACGCATGCGTGCACGAAGCGTATGGGGATTGATGCCAAGGAGCGCGGCGGTCCCGGAGCGACCCTCGATCTGTCCGCCGCTAGCAGCGAGGGCTCGCTCGATATGATCGCGCATGGCAGTATCTAGCGTGGCGATGCCTAAGGGTGAATTTTCACGCTCAGCCGATCGGGTTCGCAGCGTAGGCAATTCTGGGATCACTTCGTAATACGTCGGTTCGTCGGTTGATTCAGCGATTGCCAATGGTTGGCTTAAGCCCAGCGCGGTAGCGACTTCCAGTGTTTTTCCGTTTCCAAGAATCGCGGCGCGATCAATGACCGCACCCAACTCTCGAATATTGCCTGGCCATGAATACCTGGAAAGCAGACGCAGATCGGCAGGCGACGCATCCACCGGAGGCAAACCGAAGCGGACGGCCGCACGCTGTGCAAAGTGACGCACTAACGCTGGGATGTCTTCAACACGTTCTCGCAAACGTGGCAGTAGAATGGGAAAGATGTTGATGCGATACCAAAGGTCTTCGCGAAAGATGCGCTGCTTGACCATCGATGCCAAGTCGCGATGGGTGGCGGCAACGATGCGTACATCGACATGAATCGGCTGACAACCGCCGACTCGCTCAACTTGATGATCCTGCAAAACACGCAGCAAGCGTACCTGCGCGGCTAACGGCAATTCGCCAATCTCATCAAGAAACAACGTGCCGCCGTCGGCGCGCTCGAACCAACCTTGATGCTGTTCGGCCGCGCCCGTAAAACTCCCTTTCTCATGTCCGAACAATTGCGAATCGATCAACTCAGCCGGTATCGCGCCGCAGTTGACTCGAATAAAGGGACCGCTGCCCCGCTTTGAACGAGTATGAATGGCTCGCGAGACGACCTCTTTGCCAGTTCCGGTTTCGCCGAGAATGAGCACGGGCACATCGGACTTGGCTACCAATTCAACCCGATCGATCACGTGCTTCAAACCGGTTTGAGCTCCGACCACTTCTTCATTCACTTCTTGACGTCCGAGTCGCGAAAGCAACGAACGGCGATCGGCTTCGGCAGCTTCGCGAAGGGCATTCAACTCATGCAAGCGACGATCATTTTCCAGCGCCGCACCAAACGGCTCGAGCAGCTGCTGAGCGAAATCGAGGTGCGAGGTTTCGAAGTCGCGCCCTGAATCAGCAATTAAGATGATCAAGCCCGCCAGCCCGTCGGTGTGTTCAAGCGGTCCAATAAGCATGTCACCACTGATGCCCGCTGGAACGATGGCCGTGAACAGGGCATCGTTGGGTTCGGGGCGTTCTGAATAGGACAGCTTTGAGTCACTTCGATGAAACCGCGAGACCTTACCGGCGCGCGCCCAAGCAATCATTCGCTTCCAATGCGCAGCCGGGAGCGGCGCGGAAGTCATCGCCAGCCCATCCATGCGGCGTCGCGAACCGATGGCGACGGTCTCAATGTTTTTACGCTCCGATTGGAGGCGTAGTACCAGCAACAGCGATAGCGGCATGTGCTGCGAAAGCATTTCGGCAATCGTGCCACTAGATTCGTTGATCTCGATATGTCGGCAGGCTTCCCGCCAGAATTCCAACAATGGATCGCGCGCGTTTTCCATTTCGATTTCCCTATCCGAGTTACTGTAATTGTTTTGCGATAAGCGTTCGCAAGCCGTGACATAAGCTGGGCTTCCGCGATATTTAACGGGAATTATCCATCATATTTCACGGTCTGTGTAATATGCCCGTGATTTTTCGCGGAAATTGCTGACTAATACGGCATCGCAAATCAAGTGCCAGGGATTGGCATGTCGTTTGCGAATGTTCATTCGCAATCAGTACGGCGATTCCCCTCCGGTGATCGCATTCCATTTCACGCTCAAATTTGCAAGAGAATCAATATGTTTAGGTTTGCACGCTACGGTCTGCTACTCGCGATCGTCTGCTTTCAGTTTACCGGGTGCAGCAAATCGCCCTCAGGCTTGGGTCCGAAGCCGATCACTCTGATGAACGTCTCGTACGATCCGACTCGCGAGTTTTATCAGGAGTTCAACCAGTCATTTGCAATTTATTGGAAAGATAAAGCTGGGCAAGAGGTTCTGATCGACCAGTCGCATGGCGGTTCCGGAAAGCAGGCTCGCGCGGTTATTGATGGCTTAGAAGCCGACATTGTGACGCTAGCTTTAGCGTACGACATTGACGCGATCGCTGACAAATCAAAGCTACTGCCCACGGACTGGCAAAGTCAATTGCCTCACAATAGCGCCCCGTATTCGTCCACCATTGTTTTTCTAGTACGCAAAGGCAATCCGAAGGGAATTAAAGACTGGGAAGATTTACTCAAATCGGATGTCGCGATTATTACGCCCAATCCCAAGACCAGTGGCGGAGCGCGTTGGAATTATCTAGCAGCATGGGGCTATGCGCTGAAGCGCGAGTTGGGTGACTTTGCAAAACTGAAGGAACCAGGCGACAAAGTCACAGCGGCTCAGGCCAGGGCCAGCGAGTTTGTGACTGAACTGTACAAGCGTGTTCCGGTACTCGACTCGGGGGCACGCGGGTCGACGAACACATTCATTCAGCGCGGCATCGGCGATGTGTTGCTCGCATGGGAAAACGAAGCTTTTTTGGCGATCAAGGACGCCGGTGCAGACCAAGTTGAGATTGTTGTCCCGTCCCTGAGTATTCGAGCCGAACCGCCGGTGGCTGTTGTATCAAAAGTCGCTGAGAAGCACGGTACGACTCAAGTAGCCCAAGCCTACCTCGAGCATCTCTATTCTCCGCAAGGTCAGCAACTGGCGGCAAAGCATTTTTTCCGCCCTGCCATCGCGGAGTCGATCTCAGCGGAACAGCGAGCGTCATTTGCCCAAGTCGATTTGTTCACGATTGCAGAGGTGTTTGGTGACTGGCGCAAGACCCAGGCCGAACATTTCGACGATGGCGGCATGTTCGACAAAATCTATCAACCAGGTAAATAACGAATGCAATCGATCCGGTGTAAGTAACCACATTCTGTTCGTCGTTTTCGCGGAGCCACAGGCAAAGAACGGGTGCATTGATGCGATGGAGTTTCAAACAGCACAGCATTATTCCAGGTTTCACTTTAACGCTGGGTTATACAGTACTGTATTTAAGTCTGGTGGTACTGTTGCCGTTATCGGCGTTGTTTCTCCGGGCCGCATCGCAGCCGCTGGAATCGTTTTGGCATTCCGTGACTGAGCCGCGCGTGATGGCCTCATATCGATTGACGTTC
>JAYVHC010000663.1:0-1927 GCA_043771575.1 Planctomycetia bacterium | reverse complement strand
GGGAATCGCATAGTCGCGACCTCGAAATGAAGCCAATGTACGCGCACCTTGAACCAATGCGAGGCCTGCACGCGGCGACGCACCCAGGTGAAAGCTGGGCCAAGAGCGTGTCAAGCGAACCAGGCGATTGATATAGTTAACCAACTGCGGCTCGACTCGCACTTTGGCATTTGCCGAAATGACCTCCATAATCTCTTCGGGACTGGTGATAACTTGCAATTCGTTATCTAACCGCTGATTCAAATCAACTTGCTGACTGTGCAAGGTCAGAATCTGCGCTTCCTCTTGTTCGCCCGGATACTCAACAACTACTTTGAACATAAAGCGATCCAACTGAGCTTCGGGCAAATTGTAAGTACCTTCGCTTTCGATCGGATTTTGTGTGGCCATCACCAAGAACGGTCGCTGCAATGAGTGACTAGTTCCGTCGACCGTCACCCGATACTCTTGCATGATCTCCAGTAGAGCGGCGTGCGTTTTCGCGGGCGAGCGATTGATTTCGTCAGCCAACAGCAGTTGCGTAAACACAGGACCAGGCCGAAAGCGAAATTCTTGAGTTCGCATGTCGAGCATCGGCGCACCGGTAATGTCGGATGGCATCAAGTCAGCAGTGAATTGGATGCGTCCAAAGTGGCAACCGAGTATTTTCCCCAACGCGCGCACGAACAGAGTCTTCCCCATGCCAGGCAAACTCTCGATCAACACGTGCCCACTCGAAAACAGGGCTACCATCGTAGTCAAGACCAGCTCTTCTTGGCCGATGAATAACTTATGCAATTCTGACGAAACCGATTCGAACAACGATTGGGTACTGCGCATATACGATAACTTAAGTTTTCGGGCTGGTTAGTGTTTAAGCAAGGAAGACGCATGTGCGGACGGTCAAGATACAGGATCGGGGGGTGTTGCGTTAGTAGGTTTCGTGCTCTTTAGCGTTTTCTGCTTGGCTGCCTCCACCGCCGATTGATGAAAGTTTTCCTGGGCAGTCAGCTGTATCAACCAATCGGGCGGCGCCTCGCGACGCACCTTAATGAAATAGTCCTGGATCGACTTGAGTCCGAAGAGCAGGTCGCGCGATTCGAACATCATTCGCCCCATCGCTTCCACATGCAATCCGAAATCCGTCACGCTTCGTCGAGCCAAACTCTGAGGTCTTCCTAGAATGGGCAATAAAACCACGAACGCGATGATTCCTAAGAATGCCGCATGCATCGTAATTGCGCTCAGCGGCCAAACTGTCAACACCTGCATTCCGAAATCGGTCGCGCCACCGTTTTCGATATTGCTGAGCAACAACCCGTTTTCGTTGAATTCAATCATGGCTACACGTTTCACGGGTAAGCACTCTTGAATGATTAACTCCCCGATCTTGCGGTTCAGCGGTTTGACCAATGAACCATTCAAAAAGGGTGCTCCGTTGGCAACAATTAATATCTTGCTACCACGAAATTTCGCATGGGTGATGCGGTGCACCAAGGGCGCACCGTCACTTCCCGAGAGCAGTACTTCGACGTCACCCGCCAAATCCCATTCCGCATCCCAAGCCTTTGTATCTTCCAGCTCATTTGATTTCCAAATCGAACGCTGCACTTCTTTATCGCCCAGTGCTTGGTCGCCATCCGCTCCCACAATGAAGGAGCGTGCTGGTGCTAATGCGGGTTTTGACCCTGTTATCCAGCTCGGCTTTCTATTCTTTAGATCATTTTCGGGTGGTTCCAGTAAAACGCCTGTGGGCCATTTGCCATCTAGTCCAGCGAGTTCGCTCGCCCAAGGGCCGGTGAACGTTTCATGCACCGTGGGCCGCGCCGATGCTCGTAGAAAAAACCAGCGACAAAAGGTGTCTTCGGGAATTTGCGATTTGCGAGTCACATACACTGTCGCACGCCCGTTTGCAAGCTGCGTTTGTGCGCGATCACGCTCTGTATCG
>JAYVHC010000662.1:0-7224 GCA_043771575.1 Planctomycetia bacterium | reverse complement strand
AAAGAGCATGGCCGAGTGGGGGATCTGCAAGCCGCTCGTGCTGGCAGCGTTGCCGGTTCACGAGCTTCAAAGGAGTTGGAGGAGGCACTGTGGTTGATTCCGATCGAGGATCGCCGTCTATTGGATTCGCAGCGCGAAGGGATGCTCAGCGGTTTTACGTTGGGCAATTACCTGATGTTGGTTGAGTATACCGGTCGCCTGCTTCGTGAAGGCAAGGCAACGATATCGTCGGCGTTAACTGACATCTTCGAACGGCTTGGCAGCTCAGCGGCGCTATGGCAAGCTCGATTGCAGAGGCTCAGTGGCGGCCGAGGTCTTGGTCGATTTCTTTCGACCAGTCGCGAGCGTCTGCGCGAGGTTGCGCAGAAACTTGGCGTCCATCACCTTGCCAACCTAGACGGTTGCTCTGCGTAGAGTTGCCGAAGTGTTTGCCCGATCGCACTTCTGTTAGATTGTGTTCTTGCACTTCGACCGTGGAGGAACAACCTGCCAAGACGCTGGCAGCTTTCAAAGAGGCGTGACCCCTTTACATTTTCCTGGACTGGGTAAGTCCATGTTGATCCGAAAAATGTTGAAGTTCAGACCGATGGACCCGGAATGGTCACTACGCAGCTGAATAGATCAAAACCCGATGTCGTGGATGATTCAGATAAACGTTTTCTTGGTGGATGCTCGCTTCCTAAAGCGGGAAGTTCAAGAAGAAGCTGTTCGCCAAGGACTGATCCCATATATCCCGGTAGAACAGCAGTAAGGGATTCAGATGGACGGCGGCGATTCGATGTGGTCACGAAAAGGAGCAACTCTCAGCGACAAGTCTGCTCGGAAGGAGTTTGGTCTGACGCAGCAGGAGATCATCGCGGCGATCCGTGCAGGCAAGCTGCAATTCCGCGAAAGCAACATTCACGGCAATCCCTGGTATCGGCTATTGCGGCACGAAGTCGAATCTCTTGTGCAAATCACGAACGGACATGAACATCTGCTCAAGAAGAAGCGCCAAAAGGAGTTAGCCGACCTCAATTCCGAGGCCAGGAAAATAATGACTCGCTTGAAGGCCATTGAACGGCGAAAAGCAGAGTTGATGAAGGAACTTGAAGAGAAAAGGAGATGAACTCCACGGAATGACCTTCTTCCCCGGAGGTGGCGATTCAGCGTTCAAGGCGAACAAGACGAAGAGCCGGAAGAAAAATACAAAAGGTGAGAAAGGTCAAAAGGTGTCAGCGACGGTCTTAATTTTGGTCAATAGCTGATTTCAAAATACATGTTAAATTCCTTGCAGGGCGGGAGATTACGGACAGGGGCGTTGGATTTTTTGAGGCATGGCTCGGGTGTTCAACGACTACTCATCTTTATGCCCCTTAGAAAATCCATTTTTTGCGAAAGTTCGTGAACGACGTGATTGCCATCGGCCCCTAGCCTGCGAGCGCCAGTTGTTGCACGAGGCCGCCGAGCACTCACACGATTGAAGGCTCAACTTTCGAAGCAAGCGAAACGGAAACGTGGTTCGATCCTGTCACAAATCGTGTCTGCGAAGTCGACAGATTTTTATAATCGATCAATCTCTCGAAAGCAATCGTTATCTGCCTTCCCCAAAATCAGTCACGATCGCGACTCACAAAGAAAGAGAGTGGTGAGTATCCCGAGCTCTGGCTCTCCCACCTTGAAATTCCGCTTCGCCGCCATCCAAAACCCAAATTTGGTGAAGACTTTTTACCGTGAATTGCACTTTTTTTCTAGAATCTAGCAATCTGAATCCTAATAACTCCGTAACTTGCCTTAGTTCTCGTAGGGCCATTGGCCGCGAGTCCATAATCCGCCATCAACGTACAGGGTGTTACCGGTTATAAACTCTGCGGTTGGGCCGACTAAAAATGCGACCGCGTCCGCAACGTCGCTCTCTTGACCGACTCGACCTAGCGGAGTGATCGATCCCCACGTCTGTCCGTAATCGGGACTCTCACGCCGCGTTCGTTCGTTCTCAATCGCACCCGGCGCGACGCAGTTGACACGAATCTTGTACTTACCTAGTTCGATAGCCGCAACTTTGGTAAGCATCTCAATTCCGCCTTTGCTCGCACAGTAATCGCCAAGACTGGGAAACGGAACGCGATTGGCCCCAGAGCCGATGTTGATAATGGTTCCACCGCCGGTTTGCATCAATCTCGCCGCACGCTGGGTGCACAGAAATGCTCCGGTTAAATTCGTCTGAATCGTCCGCGTCCATTCTTCCTCGGATAACTCCAGCAGAGGCTTGAAGGTCTGCACGGCGGCATTATTCACCAGCACATCCAACGGTAAATTGGTCGCTTGAATCGCCGAGAACAATCGGTCAAGCTCGGCTGCAGATCCCACATCCGCATCAAAGATCCATCCATCGCCGCCTGACTCGCGCACCAATCGCAGTGTTTCGTTTGCGCCTGCGGGATCACGAAAGTGATCTATCACAACGTGGTAACCGACACCGGCTAGTTTTTTCGAGATCTGGCGACCAATTCCCGAACTCGCTCCGGTCACCATTGCGAGTTTTGGTTGCGATGGTAGATCACTGTCCACTTTCGACTTTGCATCGTGCGAATTCACTCAGACCTCACATGCTGGATGGCGATGGGGAAAATATTTTAGAATTGCCAAATTTCATGGGAACTTGGGTGAGCGTTTTTCGACAAACGCCTTGAGACCTTCGGTGGCTGCTTCGGTGGTCAGTGAAGTTGCCGTGGCTGCGGCGCCACTTGCCATCCAAGTCGACATTTGCTCGCCGACGGTTTCGTTGAGCACTTTCTTCGTCAACTGAATCGATTCTGCCGCGCCTGCGGCTAGGGATTCGACCCAACCGCTGGCGCGCACCCAGATATGGTCCGAGGAAACAACATGATGCACGAAACCGAGATCCTTCGCTTCTGGGGCTGATAATTCGCTACCGCCAATCAGTACATTGCTAGCCAGGCTGGCGCCGATTCGGAAGTACAACAACGGTGCCAGCAAGCCAGCGACCAAACCCATGCGTGGCGCTGGAACGGCAAAAGTTGCTCGCTGACTGGCGACTACTAAATCGCTCGCCAGAACCAAACCAAAACCAGAACCCCAGGCCGCGCCGTCTACGGCTGCAATGATTGGCTTAGGCAATTGAAGCATTTGTTCGAAAAGTGTTTGCAATTGGCTAGCGTCTGAAAACCATTGGCTGAGCGTCTCGGGCGCGTCGCTCGCGCCAGATTCCTGTAACTCCTTCAAGTCGATGCCAGAGCAAAAGTGAGGACCGGCACCCGTCAGTACAATTCCGCGTACGCGCTTCTCCTGACGCAAGTCGTCAAGGGCTTGCGCCAGTTGTTCCACCATTTCGCGACTGAGCGCGTTACAGCGCTCTGCACGGTCGAGAATTATGGTCCCGGTAGGTCCATTCACTTTTACTTTGATCATCATCTATGCTCGCGAAAACGAATGCGATCGTTTACAGTGTGACTGCCAATCAATCCGAATAATCCGACAACTCGGAGATCTCAATGCGCCAATCGTACACCAGCAGCGCGAGTTGCTTCAACGGGACACAATTTTTCGCTGAGTTATTCACTGGGTTACTTGTACTGAACTTAGTCGCAGCGAGCAGTTGGTCACAACCAGCCACCCTACCTGATGTAATTTATGTACTCGGCGACGATCAAGCCTGGAGTGATTATGGCTTTATGGGGCATCCGCACATTAAAACGCCGAACCTTGATCGACTGGCGCGCGAAAGCCTGCTGTACACTCGCGGCTATGTGCCGGACAGTCTCTGTCGGCCCTCGCTGGCAACGATGATCAGCGGAATGTATCCGCATCAGCACGGTATTGTCGGCAACGATCCACCCCCGAGTGAGCGTGGGAAACGTGGCCGCGGCGGCTTGTATCGTGACACAGACTATCAGCAAGATATCGAAAACTATCTTAAGCTGCATATCGACAAGATCGCAACGCTGCCTGACCGACTCAAGACACTTGGCTATACCAGTTTCCAATCGGGCAAGTGGTGGGAGGGTAACTTTGCGCGAGGTGGATTTGAGGCGGGTATGACCCACGGCGACCACAATCGCGGCGCAAGGCATGGCGACAAAGGCCTTGAAATAGGTCGCACAACCATGAAGCCGATCGAAGAATTTGTGGCCAGTACGCGGCAATTGAATAAACCCTATTTCCTGTGGTATGCCCCGATGTTGCCGCATACTCCGCATGATCCACCAGCCGACTTACTTGAAAAATACCTATCACTCGCACCTTCCGAGTCGATCGCCAAGTACTGGGCTATGTGCGAACGATTTGATAACAGCATCGGCGAACTGCTGAAGATCATCGAGCAAAAAGGCCGCCCCGAAAATACGCTGATCGTGTTTGCTTGCGACAACGGCTGGATCAACTTGCCTGATCAAAGCGCGTACGCACCCAAAAGCAAACGCAGCCAATATGACGGCGGCACACGCACACCGATCATGTTTCACTGGCCAGCCAAAATTAAGCCTCAACGCAATGAACAGGACTTAGCCAGTACGATCGATTTGGTTCCCACAGTGATGGGCCTCGTTGGGCTGCTGGCGGATGCTGCTCTGCCGGGTGTCGACCTAAGTAAGCCTTCCCAGGCTGCCGCGCGCGGACCGCTCTTTGGCGAAATCTTTGAGCATGATATTATCGACATGGACAACCCGCGCAGTAGTTTGATGTACCGCTGGGTGATTGACGGTCACACTAAATTAATTGTGCCCGATCCAGCGAGGGTTCCACAAGCCGAAGTTGAGCTTTACGATTTAGCCGACGATCCCTGGGAGAGAGAGAATTTGGCCAAGCTAAAAAGCCCAACGGTTCAGTCTCTTCGCGCAAGACTGGACGCTTGGTGGAAGTAGGCTTTTGCTAGGAGCGCGCATTCGTTAGCTTTGTGCTGATTGTAGCGAACTTGCAAAGTGCTCCGCGAATTCGCTGTCAACATTGCCGCGCCGACCCAACTGCCCAGGTTTTTATAAATTAAGATACAACTAGGTAGCGTTATTGAGACATTTCTGGCCTTTAGCACATAGTGTTGGTTCTTCAAATATGAAAATCTGCTGCATCGGTGCCGGTTACGTGGGTGGCCCGACGATGGCGATGATCGCCAAACAGTGTCCGGATATTCAAGTCCACGTGGTTGATTTGAACGCCCATCGCATTGCGGCTTGGAATTCTGACGATTTGCCTGTATATGAACCAGGGCTCGACGAAGTGGTTCGCGAGGCTCGCGGCCGCAACTTGAAATTCTCAACCTCAGTCGATGAAGCGATCGCTGCCGCCGACATTATTTTCATTTCGGTGAATACCCCCACCAAGACCTTCGGCATGGGAGCGGGTCGCGCGGCCAACTTGGAGTTCATCGAAAAATGTGCTCGGCAAATCGCTCACGTTTCGCGCGGACATAAGATCATCGTCGAGAAAAGCACGTTGCCCGTTCGCACCGCCGAAGCCGTCGGGCGAATCCTTAACAGTTCCGGCCACGAAGCCACCTTTGATGTGCTCAGCAACCCGGAGTTCTTGGCCGAAGGAACCGCTGTTCAAGATCTTCTCAACCCCGACCGTGTGCTCATCGGCGGCGAATCTGCCCGGGCCATTGAGACGCTAGTGAGTATTTATGCGCGCTGGATTCCAAGAGAAAAAATCCTCACGACAAATCTATGGAGCAGCGAATTATCGAAGCTGACCGCCAACGCGTTCTTGGCGCAGCGAGTGTCATCGATCAATGCAATTTCGGCCCTCTGTGAAGCTACAGGTGCGGACGTTGACGAAGTGGCTCGCGCCATCGGAACCGATTCACGTATCGGTCCTAAATTTTTGAAAGCTTCCGTGGGCTTCGGCGGAAGTTGCTTTCAAAAAGACATCTTGAACCTAGTTTATCTCTGCGAGCACTTTGGTTTGCGCGAAGTGGCTACGTACTGGGAACAAGTCGTTTCAATGAACGACTTTCAAAAACGTCGCTTTAGTGAACGCATCGTAAAAACGCTGTTCAACACCGTTTCCGACAAACATATTGCGATTTGGGGTTGGGCATTCAAGAAAGACACTAACGACAGTCGCGAGTCGGCGGCGATACGCGTTTGCCGCGATCTGCTGCGCGAACATGCTCGACTGTTCATCTACGACCCGCGCGTCAGTGAAGCGAAGATTCGTGAGGACTTGGTGCAAGCCTTCGCCGATCCTACCGGCCATATGCATCCCGCCGACCAAAGGCTGATCGATGAAAATGTTTCCATCGCCCGCGATTGTTACTCGGCTGCGGACCAGGCGCATGCGATCGCTGTGATGACCGAGTGGGATGAATTCAGACAATTAGACGTTGCCAGGATCTACGCGAGCATGCACCGTCCAGCGTTTGTGTTTGACGGTCGAAATATCCTCGATCGCAAACTCTACAGCGACACCGGTTTTGAAATTCACGCCATCGGTCGCAGCTAAGAGTGGCGCAGGCAAGCCCCCAAGTTATTCACTGCAGAATTTACGGCATCGCTGGACCGGTTGCGGCGGATACTTTGGCCAAGCCGGATTCGCAACACCCAGCTGGCAAAGTAGAAATACTGATCCCTTGCCGCTGCGAACAATCTTACGTTCGACACAACGCGCGCAAATGCTCTGCTGCAAGACAGCGGGCAACAAGTCAGCCTCTGGCTGCATTTCTTCTTGCGGATTTTGTTCAGGCATTCGCGGCTTTCAATTCGTGCAGCTTTCCGTTGTTAACGCTCGCGGTTATGCTAGGCTCCCATGCAATTCCCCAAAGACACGGAAACTGATCATGCGATTTGCCCTTTGTAATGAACTCTTTCAAGACTGGCCATGGGACCGCGCGTTGGATTTGACGCTCGCTTGCGGATATACAGGCTGGGAAATTGCACCGTTCACTATGGCAGCAAGCGCGGAACAGATTTCTTCTGCACGCCGCGCCGAGCTAGCCAAGCAAATCGCCAACAGCGGCGTGGAGGTTGTCGGACTGCATTGGTTATTGGCTAAGACCGAAGGTTATCATCTCACCACCAGCGACTCAGGCATTCGGCGGCGGACCACGGCATACTTGCGTGAGCTTTCTCAGCTATGCCGCGATCTGGGTGGCGGTTTGATGGTGCTTGGTTCACCGCTTCAGCGAAATTTCCCGCCCGAAATGACTCACGCCGAAGCCGCCGGCAATGCCACTCAAGTACTTGAGCAAATTCTTCCGCAACTCGAAGCCAATCAAGTCACGCTTGCTCT
>JAYVHC010000661.1:0-7496 GCA_043771575.1 Planctomycetia bacterium | reverse complement strand
CTGTGGGCCAACTGCCCGTTGAGGGCAACTGGATTGGCTTGAGTGGTTTGGAACTCAGTGGATTGGGATTCGGCGGCCTGCGGTGAGCTGGCGGGTTGGTTGAGTGGATCGGCGAACTGGGAAATGAATGAATTTTCAGTCTGAGGAATGAGGCGGGGACCGGCCAGTTGTCGAGCAGGCAAGGCGGTTGGGGTGGTCGGCATCGCTTGGATTGATGAGAGTGTCATGTCGAGTTCACGCAGTTGGACTGGATTGGATTTGCGATGGGAAGAGGTTGTTCTTGGTAGTTACTGAATTACGAGTTCACCGTAGAGCACACCTTGTCGCTTGAGGGCTTTGATGATGGAGATCACGTCGTCGGTGGGTACGTCGAGCTTGTTGAGTGCTTCGGTGAGATTCTTTAACTTAGTGCGCGGTTGATTGGGGTTGTCGGTATCGAGTCCGACGAATGCATCCTGACCGGCGCGGGCTTCGATGGCCAGGTTTTTGTGAGTGATCGCGACTGGGGAGATTAAGACATTTTCGCCGATTACGACCACCCCTTCGCGTTCGTTGATCACGACTCGTTTTGTGCTTTGAAGGTAGCGCAGTTGGACATCCATGATTAGCGAGATGAACTTAACGGGCGAAGTTCGATAGTGTTTGGGAATGGTAACCTCGACGTGTAGCGGATCGATCGCTTGAGCAATCATCAGTGGCTCGCCTGATCCGCCCTGATCCGTAGGACTCATTCCGCTGAGACCGCTTCGATTGAGGTTGTTGATTTCATCTTCGATGTTCTGAGCGATAGAAAAGCTGCTAACATCGGAATCGACAATGAGAGTGATTTTATTGTCGGCCACAAAATCATTGCGAATGGTGGCTTCCATCTTGCAGCCTTTGTGAACTGTCCCGCCGGTTGGCATGGCCGGGTTAGGAAGCGTTATTTGTCCCTGAGCCAGTGCATATACAGTCGGTCGGTCGGCCCGAGGTCCAAGCAGCGGGGTGAGCATGAGCGTACCACCGTCGATGCTCTTGGCGCTCAGAGCGCTGATGGTGCAATCGAGAGCATCCCCTTGCTGCGCTCCAGCGGGCGGAACTTCGGCGGTGACAATGACTAAAGCGATGTTATTCGCGTCGGCAATCTCATCGAGCTTTGGAAAGCCTTGCGCATCCGTTGATATATTGCTTCCCATCAATTGCATGGTCCGTGCGAGTGCGCGCGCGGTTGGTTTCATCTTGCCGTCGCCAGTGCCCTTTAGGCCAACCACCAAGCCCAGCCCCTGAAGCGTGTTTTCCTCCAGTCCTTTCAGTCGACAAATGTCGCGTAGCATCAGTTGTTCGTCGGCACGAGCCTCGCCCATCGAGTTCACGGACAGAGCGACCAATGCAGCGACTGCGAATTTGCAAATGAATTCAAATAGAGCGTTTGGATGAAGGATGGAAAACATGGTGACCTTGATTAGCGATTGGCTTTTGGGATTCAGTGTAGTGCTATCGTCCCAATTGCTTTCGGGAACGTTGGGGACAATCGTGCGACACTCACTCTGTCTCAAAACGGTTGAAAACGGCTGATGAATTCAGTAAACCAACCTCGTCGGTAGCCGTCGCGAGCTTGACCGTTTTCGCGTTTGTCGATTTTCAAATCGAGCAAGTTTCGACTGAGTACAACATTATCCGGGCCGATATCATCGGATTGACAAATGCCGCTCAGGGAAACTTCCCAACGGTTATCGTTGTTCGTGATGGATTTGTGGGCTTCGAGAACCACGTTGCCGTTGGGGCGAATGTCAGCGATCTCGGCGGCAATGTTGAACGTCAAAGTTTCGCGGGTGATCACATCGGAATTGGCCCGATAGGTGGTGTTGAGTTGGCCTTTGATCCCAGGGTCACCATCCGCTTGTTTGGCTGGTTTGAGAGTGTCCCAACCGTCGAACTCCAGCCAATTTTTGAGAACGCCATCATAAAGTGCATTCTTACGTTGGGACGCGCGGCCCTCGGCGCTCATCCGGGCGGTTTCGTCGACTCGTATGCTGACGATATCGTGCAAGTGGAAGGCTCGTTGCTGGAGCGGAGGTTGGTACGTCCAACTCGCGGCAGCGAACTGGGGTGAAGCGGGTACAGCCGCCGTTACGATGCTGCCTGTTTCAATCGTCATCGGCGGGCGGCGGGCGGCCATAGCTGCTTGTCCGTTAGCAGGCGGCGGAATGAACTCGGGAAGTGGATTTTGGAACAAGCTGTTGTTTTGGCCGAGCGCCGAATTCGATGCCGTGGATTGTACAAGTGCAATCGCAAGTACAGCGGAAAGTCCAAGACGTTTCGTAAAGTGCATTGAGTAACACTCCAAGTGATTTGGTTTAATTCGGCTACTTCAAGGTTCGCGCTGCAACGGCGGAGACTCGAACTTTCATGGGTGCAATAACTGACGCATTGATGCGTTTACGCGATGGCAAGAGTTCGATGCCAATTAGGTCGCCGACAGCACCGCTTTCGCTGGCTCTTCCACTGGTGGTAACGACAACGTCACCTGAAACGGATTCGACTTCGACCATCTCGCCTCGCGTTACAACGACTGCATCACCGACGAATTGCGATTCGATCGGTTGACCAGTCGCCACGCTGCGGCGCATTTGCTTGCCGACAAGTCTTTCGATGTCCGTAAAATAGTCGGAAGGATCGGCAGAGCTGCGTTGAGGGATAGGGCTATAGGTGAGGTCTTTCGCGGTGATAACTTCCTCCCGCCGCATGGCCCGTTTAGTCGTGACGATCATCTCTGGCAACTGCAGTGTCGCGTGAATTGGTACCGAGACCAAAGCGCCGCGATCTTTCACTTCAAAGACAAAATCTTGCGAGCCTTCCCAAGGTTCTTGGCCACCGCCGATCGACACGATATTGGTTTTGACTTGCATTAGCGAAACGAACTGCGGCGGTACCGCTAGGGTAATTCGCCAAGCGGTACGGTCACCAGACTTGAGCGTGACGTACTCGGTGATTGCCTGACCGAGTAGCATGTCAGCTTGTTTTACTGCGCGCTCTTGAATGAATGCGGGGGTTTGAGGCCGGCCCGGAATCGTTTGACTGACTCTGCTCAATTGAGGCACACTGCTGTTGGTCGTGCTGTTTTCGATCGGCTTTCCGCGTCGCAATTGCGTGCGTTCGGAACCTACCCAACGAACCGCAGTCGCATGCAGTCCGCGCAATTCGAGATGTTGTACCACATCGGCACGCATCCAAGTTTGCGGCGAGCCTTCGCGAGGCGCGGGTGCTATGGGCAACAGCAGCAGTTCGTCAGTTTGTTGACAGCGACCACTCACAACTTCGATCAGGTCGCCCACATGAATCACCTGTCCTTCGACCACTGGTTGTTCGCGCAGGCGCAGGCTAAACGGTTCAGCGGCTAAAGCTGGTCCGAGAATCGTTAAGCATAGGATGGAGGCGATTGAAAATGAATAGACCACGATTACCGCCGTAGGTTTGCGATTTGCTGTAGCAGTTGATCGCCCGCTTGGACGGCTTGCGAATTGAGTTCGAAACCGCGTTGCGTGGTGATCAAGTCGATCAGTTCTTGGACGGGTTCTACGTTCGATGACTCCAGTGAATTCTGACGGACGATGCCAAGGCCATTTGTTCCAGGATCACCTTGCAGCGGTGCACTGCTGGCATCTGTTTGAGCGTACATGTTCTCGCCCACTTTGAGCAAACCGTCAGGGTTGATGAACTGTGCCATCTGCAATTGCCCAACTTGTTGCAGTTGTGTGTTGCCCACTTGCCGTACCATCACTTGACCATTGGGGCTGATCGAGATACTCGACGCGTCTTGTGGTATCTGAATCGGAGGGTCAATAAGGCGGCCCGTTTGAGCCGAGCCGATTACCAGGTTGCCGTCGGAATTGATGTCAAGGTTACCGGCGCGAGTGTACAGAGTGCTCTGTGATAACGGGTCTTGGACTTGCAGAAAGCCGCTGCCTTCGATGGCTAAGTCCAGCTGACGACCGGTTTCCTGAATCGTGCCTTGTGTGTAATTCTTCTGAGTGCTTTGAATTCTTGTACCGAGACCGATTTGTGTGCCTGTCGGTGTCGGCAGCTGGTTGGAATCGAGCATCCCCGGAAACTGATCGTTACGATAAAGCAAGTCTTCGAAGTTCGCGCGGTCTTTTTTGAATGCAGTCGTATTGATGTTCGCCAAATTGTTAGCGATCACATCGAGTTTGGTCTGCATGGCATCCATGCCCGTCGCGGCCGTATAAAGCGTTTGTACGCTCATCTTGATTTACCTTTATTGAATAATTTTAGTAAGGCTACTCAGGCTGGAAGCCTAAGCTACCTAGCCTTGCTGCAGCACGCGGCTGATGAGTTGTCCCATGGCTTGGTCTTGAGTTTGGATTAGCCGTACGTTGGCTTCGTAGACCCTGGATGTTTCGATTAATTCCATCATGGCGGTGGTCGGTTGAACGCCCGACGACTCGAGAGCCCCGCCGACGATGTTGCGTTTACTGTCTGCGACCGGCGTGGGCGGGGTGAGTGGTTGATAGAGGTTATCGCCGACTCTCGCTAGATCACCGGGTTCTTTTGGCTGCATGAGCATCAACGAACGTCTTTGTCCGGATTGAACAATTGCGCCGTCATCCATCACTTCGAAGGGAATATTCACTTCAATTTTCAGCGGCTCGCCGGAACTTGCGAGAACGGGATCACCGTTGGGAGTGACCAGAGCGCCGTTGGAGTCGAAAAGGAAGTTCCCAGCGCGAGTCAATAATTGCTTATCGCCACGCTGAACCGCAAAGAAACTCTCCTTGTCGTTGATCGCAAAATCGGTCTTCTTGCCGGTCTTTTGAATTGGTCCTTGATTGAACTGCGTCACATTGGGTTGGATTGAGACTCCACCGCTCAGGTCGTCAATGGTACCGCTGCCGGCAACGGATTCGCCTCGTTCAATGGCTTCCGTTGGCCTGCTTTGCAGCATCGACAGATGCGGTTTGAATCCTGGCGTGTTAATGTTCGCCAAGTTGTGGCTGAGCACTTCCAGTCGATGGCTCTGCGCGTTCGCGCCTGCTGCGGATAGGTAGAGTCCGTAAGGCATCCCAGATTTACTCGAATCGAAAATCGCGCCCCTGCATTCACACATCGGTTCGTTTCGCAGGTTCGCCGCGCAGCGTCAAGGTAGGATGCCGCTTGGGACATGTACTGCCATTGATAGCTGTCGGCGATTCAGGCAGGTTTTGCAAACGGTCGAGGGTTGAAAGGGGGACACGAATGCTTCCCAACGGCACCATTAGCGGGAGGCCGCTTGCCTGGATGTTTCGAGTAGAACTTCGACTTTTGTTTCTCTAAGTACTAGTACGTGACAGAGTCCAGAATGTGGGTAATCATGAGCTCGGAGAGAGACGGACCTACGTGCCTAAAGTGAGTGTCCTTGGGCGTTAGCTGCGGGTTTCGAAGTAGTCGTCGTACTACATGGCTTACGTTCAAACGACGGCTTGAAGCGAAGCGCCGATTAGGATTGTAGCGAGTACTTCGGATATGCCGGAGGAATGGTAGGTACAAGGACTAAAAACAAGGACTTGTCAGGGTGCGAAATCGCTTTGCGGCCCGGAGGGTAAGCTACGTTTTGGTGGTTCGTAGAGCGTTCGTGGGGCCCGCTGAGCTTTTTCGTTGTCTGGATAGCTATGTCTTTTGTAAAGCGATACTGGATTGCCGGATTGGTAATGGTTTTGGTGGTCATTCACGGCATCATCATCGGTTACGTCCGTGCGGAAGCATCGCGAGTGCGAATTGCAGCGACGAACGAGATTCCGATTGGCGTTTACTACGTGCAATCGCTCGACAATCAATGGTTGACGCAACTTAGGGTGCATTTACTTGTAAAGCCTGAGCGACGCTTGGAAGCAAAGTCAACGATCGAGCAGAATCGCTGGTTGATACACGAAGTGATAGAAGAGAAACTTCGGCAGCTGGATCCGACGTTGTTGCATGACGCAGTTCTGCTGAAAGTCAAAGAAGAAATCAAGACGGCTCTGGATGAACGGATGCACGAAGAAGTGATCGAGCAAGTGCTTGTCAATGATCGGATTGTGATTCCCGCGAACCGATTTGAATACCCGATGCCGCACAACGCAGTTGAACCCGAAGCGCTTTACACCTCGGTTTCCAAGGAAGAAGTCAATGTTAACGATGACAGTCCTAATTTGATGGCTGCCCAGGGTGACCATGAAGTACATACCGAAGAATCTAGCGGCGGGCACGGGGCTTCTGCAGGTGGCGGACACGGAGCACCGGCCCATGCGGAGGGTCACGGCGAACCTGTTGATGATTCAGCCAAGGTGGATTTTAGTATCGCGCCAAGCGGGGCTGAGTATTCGGGCGTTCAAGAGGCTCCTGCTCCTACTGCTGATGCGCACGGTGGTGGGCATGGCGGAGGCAAGGCAAGTAGTGGTCATGGTGGCGGGCACTAACAGGGCGAATGAGCCGCAATCGAGTGTAGGCTGGCTTGCTTTCCGAACCGATTGCCGAACTTAAGAAACAGGTCGCATCCGGCAGAAGCGACCCACCTAAAACACATCAATCATGCTACGTACTACTCTAAGACCCGCAGCGCTGGCATTGATGGGGCGACCAGTCCGATGGACTGCGCTCGATGGGATAGCTCGCGTAAAGACTGGCGGCCCATGTCACCAAGATCGACTGTCCACTTATTTACATAGAGATCGACGTGTTGCATGAGGACTTGGTCGTCAAACTCCTGAGCGTACTTACGCATCGTCGGCAACGCATCGTCGCGGTTTGCAAGCGAATGCTGCAGCGAGTCATGAATCACCATCTGCACCGTGGATAGAAGGACTTCGCCCAATTCAGCCGTCGCTAAAATGCCGCCCAGCGGCAGAGGGTAGTGGGTTTCGGATTCCCAACGCGTTCCTAGGTCTTCCACTAGGCTCAGCCCCTCTGCTTGCCAAGTAAAACGGCCTTCGTGAATGCAGACACCAAAATCAGCGAGATTCTCCTTCAACCTAGGCATAATCTCGGAAAATATTACATGCTCTATGCGTGCGGTGCGCGGATAGAACAAATGAAATAGCAACGCGGCTGTGGTCAGCTCGCCCGGACAGAGTGCCACTTGCTCGATCGACAACGGGCGCGTATTCGGTGATGTAGCCAAAAGAAGTGGCCCGACTCCGAAGCCGAGCGCCGATCCACTGGGCAGGACTAGCATGCGATTCGCCAGTCGCAAGGCTGCGTGAAAGCTCGCTTTGGCTACGTCAAAATCCCCGCGAAATAGCCGTTCATTCAGCTCTTGAATGTCGAGCAATTCGATTTGAAACTCAAGCCCACGCCAGTCGACCAAGCGATTGATCAAAGCGTGAAAGGCGAAAGTATCGTTCGGACAAGTTGATATACCAAGTCGGATTTTGCGACTCACAATGGTATCCTCTCATGCTAGCGAACAGGATGTTGCGGCGGCGGATTGGATTAGCGATGCGAGGGGTGGGATATCGAAGGTGCGGTTGAGGCGGTCTTGGAAA
>JAYVHC010000660.1:0-1591 GCA_043771575.1 Planctomycetia bacterium | reverse complement strand
CCGCCGGATAGACCTTGGAATCCTGGACCCAACAGTGTTGTCAAGCTCGCGAGCCGCGCGCAAAGCTCGCTCAGCAATCTGTTCCCCATCGGGAAACTCGGCGTTCACATGCCGAATCGTGCCGAGTATGACGGATTTGGCTTGACGCTTCCCAAAACTTGGACAACGCCAGCGGATGAGCGACTTTTTGCAACGTTTGATTTTCGGATCGCAGAAGTCGCCGCTGGTGATGACGGCTCATGGCGTTTCTACATCGGTCACGGTCCAGGCAACTCAGCCGCAGTCGAGTTGTACTTTAACGGCAAGCAGATGTTCCAACGTAGCGGCGATGCTCGCGAGCCTATCCACTCGATTAGCCCTGCGCAGTGGAATCAAGTGCAGTTGAATCTCGACATGAAACAAAAAACCTACCAGGGAACGATCCGTACAGGTGACGATGTTGTGACGTTTCAGGGTGAATTTGCAACTGGCTGGGATGGCTCGATCGATTACTCTTTCATCGATAGCTACGGTCACATCAGTGGAGTCCGCCCCGCGATCGACGTTGATAACTACGAGATTCGCGACACGACAATTGAAACCGATAGTAGTCAAGATGTTGCTTCGACGAACGCCGGAAGCACCGCACGACATGAGCAAGCACTTGCCTTGAAGAAGGAGATTATCGAATGCAAGTCCAGGGCCCAAAAAGATTCGGATGAGCTAAACAGACTGTTGATTGAAGGTCCGTTTGAGATGGCCTACAGTGTTTCAGAGGGAACACCGCATAACGTACGGTTGCAACTACGTGGCGATCCCAGCCAACTCGGCGAAGAAGTCCCACGCGGATTCATCAAGATCCTCGGAAACGAAGCACTGCCTCAGAATACGGCTGGAAGCGGTCGCGCTGAGTTGGCACGTTGGTTGACTCGTACTGACAACCCGCTGACCGCTCGCGTGATGGTAAACCGAATTTGGCAATACCATTTCGGCACGGGGCTGGTTAAGACGCCAAACGATTTTGGTGTCCGCGGTTTGCCTCCGACGCACCCCGATTTGCTTGACTACCTTGCGTCCGAATTTGTACGCAATGGCTGGTCCATCAAATCAATGCATCGACTCATAATGCTCAGCGAAACCTATCAGCAGTCGTCTAGCTTTGTGCCCGCACCCTCAGCGTCGGAGCCCGCGTCGGAGATTCTCAGCCGTGATCTTTACACGCAATTTACCCGGCGCAGGCTATCTGCAGAGGAGATTCGCGATGCGATACTTTTGACCAGCGGCGAACTGGATCGAGAACCTGCGAAAGGACATCCCTTTCCGTCGCCAATCAACTGGGGCTACACGCAGCATGGCCCCTTCAACGCTGTCTATGATCACAACAAGCGCAGCGTCTACTTGATGACGCAGCGTCTGAAGCGACATCCCTATTTGGCGTTGTTTGATGGCGCTGACCCCAACTCGAGCACGGCAGATCGTTTGGAAACAACCGTGCCCACGCAAGCCCTTTATTTCCTCAACGACCCGTTTATATATGCTAAGTCTGAAGCCTGGGCTCGGCGGCTCATGGAACAGTGCGCTACGACAACGCAGCGCTTAGATGAGGCTTATG
>JAYVHC010000659.1:0-3694 GCA_043771575.1 Planctomycetia bacterium | reverse complement strand
GAGCACATCGGCATCGCTGTGGCCAGCCAAATGAAAATCGAAGTCAATGTTAACTCCGCCAATTCGCAACGGCCCGCCCGGTTCCAACCGATGAGTGTCGTGCCCAATGCCGATGCGAATATTGGGATCCATGGATTCCATTGTCTGTGTGGATGAACTAGCGGATTTGGCGATCAACGCGCCTATTTCAAGAGTATTGTGACCGATGCAGTGGCGAGTTTACAGTGGCCCCCCGCAGTTGTAGCATCGTGTTCCGTCTTGGGGCCTGTTTTCATTCAAAACGAGCGTAGCCAGTTTTGCAGGACATCACAATTCAATCGCTTCGAGTAAGGCTCGGAATCGATTTTCGAATATACTGAGGGTCAGAGATTCCTCCCACCTAGTGGTTCCCCACCTATTTCGGAGTCGGACATGTTTTTTTTTGATTCGCGACAACTTTGCTTGCGTTGGCTCGCAATGGTCGCGACCAACTTGGCGGTAGTTTCGTTGATGGCGATTTTTGCTACGCAGCAAAGTCTTCGTGCCGCCGAGCCGGAATTGATTAGCTTTAATAAACAGGTGCGCCCCATTCTGTCGGACAAGTGTTTCGCTTGTCATGGGTTTGATGCGAAGAAACGTCAAGCGGAATTGCGGCTTGATACACCCGAAGGTGCTCAGGAGGTCCACTCTGGCAAAGCAGCCATCGTAGTTAAAGATCTGGCAGCGAGCGAGTTGTGGCGGCGTATCAACTCCACGGATGAAGCGGAAACGATGCCGCCCGCCGAGAGTCACAAATCCCTGTCCGCGGAAGAAAAGGCGATCCTGCGCCGTTGGATCGAGCAGGGCGCCACCTATCAAAAACACTGGGCCTTTGAAGCAATTACCACTCCGCAAGTTCCCGTAGAAAATTCTCCCGGAGCGCATCAAGCGGACGAAAATCCCATCGATAGGTTCATCGGAGCGCGCTTGGCTGAGTTTTCGCTGCAGCTCGCCCCTGAAGCTGATAAAGAGGTTCTAGTCCGCCGCATTGCATTCGCGCTGACGGGACTGCCTCCCACGGTTGAAGAAGTCGATCTTTACCTCAATGATCCTTCCCCCGAAGCCTACGAGAAAATGGTCGATCGTTATCTAGCCAGCCAACACTTTGGCGAAGAAATGGCACGACACTGGCTCGACGTCGCGCGTTACGCGGATACTCACGGCATGCATCTCGATAACGAGCGGCAAACCTGGGCCTATCGCGATTGGGTCATCGGCGCTTTCAATCGCAATCTTGCCTTTGATCAATTTACCATTGAGCAATTGGCCGGAGATCTATTGCCAAATGCCACTGCGGATCAGATCGTAGCGACGGGCTTCAATCGCTGTAATGTAACGACCAGTGAAGGTGGCTCGATCGATGACGAACTGATTTATCGTTACGCGGTCGATCGCGCAAGCACAACGATGCAAGCTTGGCTGGGGCTCACCGGAGGCTGTGCCGTTTGTCATGATCATAAGTTTGATCCAATAAGCCAAAAGGAGTTTTACCAGTTTTATGCATTCTTTCATTCGGCCGCTGACCCAGCCATGGACGGCAATGCGCTTTTGACGCAACCTGTCATGAAGCTAGTAACCGACGCATCGCGAGAAAAACTCAAATTCTTAGACACGGAAATCGCGAACAAACAAGCCGAGCTCGAGGCTGAAGTGGCTAAGGCAAACTACGTCGATCCGGCTGACGTACTTCCGCAACCGACACCTGCGACAACGGAAACGCTGTGGATGGAAGATGAATTTCCAGCGCATGGTAAGACACAAGCTTCACCCGGTGCTCCGACGCAGTTTGTGGTTGCCGGGGAAGGCAATCAAGTGTTCAGTGGCCAGCGAGCGTTGAAGCGAGTCGACGCTGGGCTTGCGCAGGACGTTTGGGATCAGGCTTCGATTCCGTTGCCGATTACGACCGAAGCGAAGATCTTCGCTCACGTGTGGCTCGATCCTACCAACCCGCCCCGGTCGATCATGTTGCAATTCTTCAAAACAGGTTGGAATCATCGCGCAGTATGGGGCGATTACGATGCCATTCCTTGGGGAGCTGTCAACACTGCGGAACGGGTTCACATGGGCGAATTGCCAGCAGTTGGGCAATGGGTTAAGTTGGAATTTCCTGTCGAGAAAATCGGTCTGGCCACGGGGGATGAACTCAAGGGCTTTGCGCTGACGCAGTTTGGTGGGACCGTATTCTGGGATCAACTCGGCATCGGTGGTAAAAGTGATCCAGCGCGCGATCCAGCTCAGTCGTTTGTTGCGTGGTGGCGGCAATCGACAGGCAAAGATACTCCGGGTTTACCGGCCGAATTACAAGCGATTGCCAAAGCTGGTCCGGATGTTGGGACCGACAGGAAGCCGGCTCCTGAACTGGTACAACGACTGCGAAACTATTATTTACTCGAAGCCTGTTCCGCAACCAAACCCCAATTTACGGGACGTATTTCGGAACGGAAAAGCCTCGAAGATCAACGCAAAGCGCTGGATGATTCGATACCCAGTACGTTTGTGTTCAACGATTTGGCAACGCCACGGTCAAGCTTTGTGATGATGCGCGGCGCCTACGACAAGCCCGGTGACAAGGTGGAACCTGCTGTTCCAGCCATCTTCCCTCCACTGGCAAAGGCGGATGCCGCAGCGCGAGCCACGCGACTGGATTTAGCCAAGTGGTTGGTTGCAAAAGAAAACCCGTTAACCGCGCGTGTTGCCGTAAATCGATTCTGGCAACAGTTCTTCGGAGTAGGCCTGGTCAAAACCAGTTACGATTTTGGAACTCAGGGTGACGTGCCCAGCCACCCAGAGATGCTTGATTGGCTGGCGCTGCATTTCCAACAATCCCAGTGGAATACCAAAGACTTAGTGCGGCTCTTGGTATGTTCGAAAACATTCCGCCAAGAATCACGAGTAACGCCGGAACTGCACCGACTTGATCCAGAAAACCGCTTGTACGCGCGCGCCCCGCGTTTCCGACTGGATGCTGAACAGATCCGCGATAATGTACTTTTTACGAGTGGCCTGATGAACATGGAGATGGGAGGCAAAGGTGTCAAACCTTATCAACCGGATAACATTTGGGAACCGGTGGCTTTTGGTGGCTCGAATACACAGAATTACCGACGCGATAGCGGGTCCGCTCTTTATCGCCGAAGCATCTATAACTTTTTCAAACGTACGGCACCGCCACCATTCATGGTGAACTTCGACGCGCCCAATCGTGAACAGTTTTGTACCAAGCGAGAAAAGAGCAATACTCCGCTCCAAGCACTACAGTTGATGAACGATGTCCAACATGTCGAAGCAGCTCGCACTTTGGCTCAGAGAATGATTGATTCAGGTGGAGCCAACTTCGCTGAACGGCTCACTTTTGCATATCGAACGGTTCTCTCGCGCATGCCTTCCGCGCGGGAATTGCAGGTGCTTGAAAAACAGCTGGCTGCGAACTTGAACCACTATCAGCAGGACGTCGAGCTGGCGAAGAAGTTGATTATGCTGGGCGAAAGTAAGGCTAGCGAAAAAATGGATCCCGGTGAGTTGGCTGCGTACACTTTGATCGCCAATACGTTATTGAATCTTGACGAAACGGTTACGAGGAATTGAAAATGCAAAACTGGTCCGAACATCAAATTCGACAGACTCGACGGCAGTTCTTCGGCGATCAAGGATTGCGTTTAGGCAGCATCGCTTTGGC
>JAYVHC010000658.1:0-8255 GCA_043771575.1 Planctomycetia bacterium | reverse complement strand
CAGTTAGCAATTGTGCGTCTGCAGCACTCAAATTAGACTTGACAGGTTGTTCTCGCATTGTCCGCTTTCCGCCAGCTGAAATCTCATGTCGTTGAAATTCGTCTGCCTCGCGTTGCTGTTTTGTTTTGCCTCAACTGCAGCCACTCTTGCTCAGGACGAGAAGCCGGAAGCGCCTGAAAGCGGCGATGGCAGCCGCGCGGCCGACCAGCCACTCGGTCCGTCCGATGAAGCTCGTCAAGCCATGGCTACCTTTCGTAAGCCTGATGGTTGGGCGGTGTCGCTGTTTGCGGCTGAACCCGCATTTGCAAACCCTGTTGCTCTTGACGTGGACAATCGCGGACGCGTTTTTATTTGTGAATCGTTCCGCCAAAATCGCGGAGTCACCGACAATCGCGGCCATGATAAAACCTGGTTGTTGGCCGATTTGGCTGCCATGAGTGTCCAAGACCGCATCGATTACCACAAGCGATTGCTGGGCGAAAAGATCAGTGACTATACGGCGCATGATGATCGTATCCGCATGCTCGAAGACACGGACAAAGATGGGGTCTCAGATCGCGCGACAGTCTTTGCACAGGATTTCAACCGACTCGAGGAGGGCAGTGGGGCTGGAGTACTCGTACGCGGGAATCAAGCCTACTTCACGTGTATACCGAGACTGTGGCGGCTGAGCGATAACGATGATGACGGTGTGGCTGACGCGCGCGAGGCACTGCACGATGGCTTTGGAGTGCGAGTTGCGTTTCGTGGTCACGACATGCATGGCTTGATCATCGGCCCCGATGGTCGGCTTTACTTCAGTATCGGTGATCGTGGCTACAACGTCGACACGCCGAGCGGAAAGCTGTTCGACCCTGAAAGCGGAGCCGTGTTTCGTTGCGAGCTGGATGGATCGAACCTCGAAGTGTTTGCAACGGGATTGCGAAACCCACAAGAGCTTGCTTTCGATGACCAAGGCTACTTGTTTACGGGCGACAATAATTCGGACAGTGGCGACAAAGCGCGTTGGGTCAATGTGATGGAAGGCGGCGATACCGGCTGGCGGATGATGTATCAATATCTGCCTGATCGCGGACCGTTCAATCGCGACAAACTTTGGGCACCCTATTCCGCTGATACTCCGGCTTACATCGTGCCACCCATTGAGAATATCGCCGATGGCCCGTCAGGCTTGAATTGTTATCCTGGGACGGGACTCTCGGGTGATTACCAAAATTGCTTTTTCCTGGTTGATTTTCGTGGGGGACCGGCGAACAGCGGCATTCGGTTGATTCGCACCCAGCCACATGGTGCATTTTGGAAAGTAGAACGCAGCGAGCAACCGATTTGGAAGATACTTGCCACGGACGCTCAGTGGGGACCTGACGGCGGGCTGTGGGTTTGCGATTGGGTCGATGGCTGGGTCGGAGAAGGGAAAGGCCGTGTGTATCGCTTCTTCGACAACGCGGCTCAAGAATCATCGATCGTGAAAGAAGTACAAGCGTTGCTAGCGGCTGGCTTCGAACAATTCCCCAGCGAGCGACTGGGGCAGTTGCTAGCGCACGCCGATCGTCGAATTCGACTTGAAGCACAATGGGAATTGGCCAAACGCGGTGACTTGGTGCAATTTAACAATACGCTGAGCCGAACGGACGCGATCGCGTTGAGTGCGCTGCATGCAACCTGGGGGCTGGGCCATGTTGCGCGTGTAAACGTTGCCAAACGCGATGAAGCCAGTGAAGCACTCGGCAAAGCGCTTTCGCATAGCGACTCGCATGTTCGCGCGGCTGCAGCACAAACTCTGGCCGACGCCGGTGTCAATCGCTATGCGACAGAGATCGTCAATTTGATCAATGACCAGGCGGCTCAAGTCCGTTACTCGGCTGCACTGGCGGCTGGCAAGCTTAAACTTGACGTCCTCGACAGAGCGAGCGGACTGTTGGCGGAAGCCGCCGATAGCGATCCAGGCCTCCGTCACGCCGGCGTCATGGCACTCAAAGGTACACCCGACCTAGCCCGCGTCGTAGCGTTAAAGCAACATCCATCGCGATCGGTACGAATCGCGGCCGTAGTGGCGTTGCGAAAACTGGGCGATACACGGATCGCCGAATTCTTAACTGACTCAGACCTTGGCGTTCAAACTGAAGTGGCGCGAGCAATCAATGATGTCGTCGCCTTGCATCCTGCGCTGCCGCAACTCGCAGCGCTCATCGGCAGCCAGTTGGGTAATGACGCCCTGGCCTTTCGCGTACTTAACGCCAACTTCCGCTTAGGAACACCCGAGGCCGCATTGGCAATTGCCGCCTTTGCCGCAACTGCTGATAACTCGGAAGCCACTCGTACCGAAGCTCTGGAGATGCTCAGCACGTGGAGTAAGCCGGGTGAACTTGATCGTGTAATGAATCGCTACTTGCCGTTAGCTGAGCGAGCTACCGCGCCGGCTAAAGACGCCTTGCAACAACACTTCGCGGGTATCCTTCTTGGTACCAGCGAAATTCAAACGAAGGCTGTCGAAGTCGCTGCCGCGGTTGGCCTCGCAGGTGTTTCCGATATCTTGCGAGGTTATGTCAACAACCCCACGAGTGCTCCTGGTCTGCGACGTCAAGCACTCGCTGGACTCGTAAAGATCGAAAACGCTAAAGCTCAGGCCGATGTCGTCCGGGCTCTCGAAGACAATTCGCCCTTACTTCGCGCTAAAGCCATTGAGCTGTATGCGCGACTCGATCCGGTATCTGCGCTGCCCGCGATTGAAAAATCAATGGCCTCGGAAAGCATGCTTGAACAACAAGCCGCGTGGGACGCGATTGCTAACATCGACACCGATGCCGCGAAGAAGATCATCGAAAATGGCTTGAAGTCCTACGTCACAGGCAGCCTCTCACCCGATTTATGGTTGAACGTGATCGAAGCTTCCGAAGGCCGCGTCTCGCCAGCCGAATTGGCAAAGCTGACCGAGTTTGAAACGCAGGCCACAGCCGCCGATCCGTTGGCACAATATCGAGACTGTATCATGGGTGGCGATCCGCAAGCAGGCAGCAAGCTGTTCTTCACCAAGACGGAATTATCCTGCGTCCGCTGTCACAAAATTGACGCGACGGGCGGCGAGGTCGGTCCAAAGTTAACGGAGATAGGCAAGAACAAAGACAACCGCTATTTGCTTGAAGCGATCGTCAATCCAGACGCAAAGATCGCAGAGAATTTTGAAACGGTAGTTCTGCTGACGGAAGACGATCAATTGATTACCGGCATCCTCCGCAAAGAAACGGAAAAAACGATTGAACTAATGGATGCTGACGGAAAGACCGTCATGGTCAATCCAGAGACAGTCGTATCACGGAAAAAAGGAAAATCCTCCATGCCGGCTGATCTGATCAAGCATCTTTCCCGCCGCGAGTTGCGTGACTTGGTGGCTTACTTATCCTCGCTCAAAGTGAGCAAGTAGACGCCAGCTAAAACGTCTCAGGATAAATAACGATTTCGATGCGCCGATTATCGGCGCGACCGGCGGCAGATTGGTTGTCTCCAATGGGATGGTTGGGACCATGAGCGACAACGAACAATTGCTGGGCTGGCACATTGTTGCGGCGAATGAGTTGATCGATCACGGCCTGGGCTTGAGCACCGGCAAGCTGCGAAGGGTTTGAGAACGCGCCACCATAAAGTGGGCCTGTGTCGGTGTGGCCTTCGATGGCAACGCGCTGACGACCGTACTGGCCGCTGATCGCGGCTGCGACTTGATCGAGCAAATAGCTGCCGGACGAAATAAGTTGTGCTGTACCTTGACCAAACAATTGGTCAGCCGGAATTCGAATGCGAATGAGGTCGCCATCTTGAATCACTCGTGCGCCGGGAATTTGCAGTGCGTTAGTCGACATCGGGAGGGAGTTGTTGGCCGTTAACTTGGCGCCGCCGCGCTTGTTCAGCGACGCTTGGATACCGAGAGCCTGCGACTCAGTTTGTCGTTGAGCGAGTAGCGATTGCTGCAACTGGCCCGTCGTGTCTTGCAACTGCTTAGCCAACAGATCGGCGCGATCACGAGAGACCTGCATCTGCTGTTGAGCTTGCGCGAGCTGTGTCGTCAACGTGCGGTTGGTGTCGTCGAGCAATTGAACGCGGCGTTGTAAATCCACCATCTGCGGCGACGCGGCTAGCGCTATGGGGTTCACACCCATCCCCGGCTGTACCGGCTGGAGAACTCCGCCACTTCCCATGGCTGCATAAGGATTCTGCTGATACGGGTTACGATTGCAGCCGGGTGCAGCGATAACCAAGCCGCACAAGCAGCTAAGCCAAAAACAGTTTCGCTCCCGCACGTCCATTAACTCGTCGTTCCTTGAAATGCTCCTCGCACGGTTGATGTGAGGTAAGCATCCTGTTTGCCATTAATTTCAATGCTCGCAGATGCAAGCTGGAAGCTTACGCCACGAAGGTAATACTTCCTAAATAGTCTCTGTGGCGGAAACGCCGCAAGATCAAAATCACTGCACCCCTGACGGAGGTGCAGACCTACGGGGGCCAATGCTCGCAATTCTAGAAAGTGTTGCCGCGTCCTTACTTTGCTGTTGGGGACGGAATCGTCAATTGAAGATTGCGGAACCGAACTTCCGTCGGGCCGCCCGAGTGCAATTGTAGGGCGAAAACGCCTTCACGACGGCCTTGGGGATCATCCAAGTCGACGCACAATTCGCCGTTAATGCGAGTCGTGATCTGCGAGCCGACTGCCTCAATCACGTAGGTGTTCCAATCGCCACTCTTAATGTGAGCTTCGCCGCTCTTGTCCCACAGCAATGCACGTCCATGTTCCTCGTAGAGCTTTCCCCACCAGCCCTCGCCAACGTCCGCTTGATAGCCTTCAACCGAACCACCCTCGCGCGCTAAACTGCGAAATTGAATGCCGCTGTTGCCTTGATTGCCTACCAGCTTGATTTCGACACCCAGCTTAAAATCTCCAGCCGTTAGATCGCTTACCAAAAACTCGTTGACCTTCAAGCCGTCGCTTTTCCCAACTAACTCACCGCTCACGACCGACCACAGTTCAGCATTGCCCGTCCAGCCGCTGAGGTCCTTACCATTGAACAACTGCGAAGCGTTCTCTGCGGTGGCTCGTAACGGTGTTTGGTTTTTGCCTCGCAGGTAGGCGATGAGCGAACGTTTCTCATGGTCACTAAATTGGCTCAGTTGATCGTCGGGCATCATCGATTGCTCGCTGATCATCCGCCGTTCAATCTCAACTTTCGGCAAAACGACCGTCGCCTCTGCTGTCTGAACGGTCACCGCTTTTTCAGTCTCACTGCGGACAATGCCAGTGATCACTTGGCCGCTGTCGGTGAGTAGAATCGATTGACGATACTCGTTCGCCATCACAGCGCTCGGATCAACTATGTTCTCAAGCAAGTAATCTAAATTCGCGCGATTGGACCCGGTAAGATCGGGCCCGATCTTCTGCCCAGCACCGTACAGCGCATGACAGCGTTGACAGGTCTTCGAATATACAGCTCGCCCGAGCGTTTCGTCTGGCTTCGGCAGTTTCGTATTGTTCACCAAAAGCTTGTAAGCTGCGACAAGCTTCACCTTATCGGCGGAACTTTTGCGGACTTGGCCCCAGACTTGACCGAGCAAACGCTTGACCTCATCGCCAGCAACGTATTCCAACTGCCGGGCCATGTCAGCGGTCAAATCTATCGCGTCGATCTGTTTCGCTTGAATTGCTTTCAAAAGTGCTTCTGCGGATCGCGAACGACCGCACAAAGTAGCAATCGCCGAACGCCGTTCAACGCTCGACAGATTCGAGTACGATGCCAGTAACACATCGCCAATCCTCGCATCGTCGTACTGCGCGAGCCCGCGGATCGCCGGCTCACGCAACTCGCCACCGTCTCCTTTTGGATCTTGAACTAGTTTCAGCAACGCCTCGACCAGCGACGCGTCCTTGGCCGCGACCAACGATTCGAGCGCGCTCAGGCGATCTGCGAGTTTCATCTTTGAATCGACCATCTGTGTTCGCAATGCACTCATGGCGGAGACATCACCAAACGTGACACCTAACCCCGTCGCCTGCAGCTTCACCGAGTGATTCGAACTGTCCTTCAGCACAGCGTAAATCGCATCCCAAGCCGCGGGTTTCTTCGCGGTCCGTTGTCCAGCCAATGAATTTCGAATTGCCGTCAGAAATGTCAATTGCAAATCAGGTTCAGTGGATTTTTGCAGACCTGCTACTAGTCTTTCTACCGCTTCCGCGCCGCCAGAACCTGCAATGCGTCGCAACATGAAGTCACGTAGGAGCGGCACTTTCTGCCCGGCCACCATCGCCCAAGCCAACGCACGATCCGCATCGACATCCGCCAAGGGTTCCGCTGCATACCAAATCATTAATGGCAAATTATGATCCGTAGCGACGCCGTCATGACCAGCCAGGCTGGTCAGCGCCCGCCAGCGATCCTTTGCGGCGACCCGCTGCAACGCCGAAGCCACAACCAATTGCACTTCCGGCGAATTGTCTTTCGCCTGCCTTTCAATCCACTGAACCAATTCAGGCACAAGCTTGCTGCCGCTCTTCGATTCTAAGGCTAACCGCAACGATTCTAAGGCTAACCGCAACGTCCAAGCCCGTACTGCGGGACTGGCATCTTCGCCTAGTTTACGTTGAACAGTAGCCGATAGTTCGCCTGCACAATGCAACGCCCACATCGCTCGCAATCGTCGCGTGGCGTCAGCATGTGTGGCAGCGATCGCATTCAAGCGGTCAATCGCTGGCTTGGCGATTTTGTCCACCGCCGCACGTTGCTGAAGGACACGCCGCGCATGCCGTACATACCATTCGTTCTCGTGCAAGCACATTTCAGCCAATTCGATATCTGATTTTTTCGCCAAATCCACTTTTACCGTCGGAGATTTACCATAGCTGATTTTGTAAATGCGACCGTTGCTGCGATCGTGCTTTTCAATCTCCTTCAAATGGCAGGCTTGCATGTCGTACCAGTCAATCATCGTAACTTGACCATCTGGCCCATACCGCATGTTCAAGATCTGCGAAGCCATATCGCCAGTTTGCAAGAAATCGGCCGCGTGCTTGCCCACGTAGCCGCTGCCCTCGGGTATCAGCAAATCAACATTCAAACGTTGACCGTGAATATTGTTCATCAGCAGCGCACCGCGATATTGCTGCGGCCAAGTTCCACCTTGATAGATCATCGCCCCTGCATGCGCATGACCACCGCCCGCTTCATCCGACTTGCCGTTGCCCGCGTGCGGCGCCGCGCCCAGATAGTGTAAGTGATCGGCGATCGTCTTGATGTCGTCGTACGTGTTTGGATTAAAGTGCTCGCCTGCTTGGCGATGATAACGACCGCCTTGAATCATGTGGAACAAATGCGGAATAACGCATGCGGTCACGAACGCTTCGCCTTCGGCATTGAAATCCACGCCCCAGGGATTGCTAGTGCCGTGCGCGAACACTTCGAACTCGTGTCGCAATGGATGGTAACGCCACACGCCTGCATTGATCGGTGTACGATCTTCTTTTGCTGCTCCCGGTTTGCCAACATTCGAGTACGTGAAGATGCCATGGCAACCGTAGAGCCAACCGTCCGGACCCCAGATAAACGCGTTCAACGTTTCGTGCGTATCCTGGAATCCCCAACCGTCGAGCAGAATCTGTGGCCCGCTGTCCGGTTTGTCGTCGCCGTTAGCATCCGGAATGAACATCAAGTAGGGTGCTGCTCCGACCCACACGCCACCAAAGCCAACTTCCAATCCGCTGACCAGATTCAACCCTTCAAAAAAGACTTTTCGCGAGTCCAAAGTACCGTCGCCATCGGTGTCTTCAAAAATCAAAATACGATCTCTGCCAGTATCACCCTTGGCTCGCTGTGGGTATTCGTAAGCTTCCGCAATCCAAGTGCGACCGCGATCATCGAACGCCATCGCAATCGGTTGTTTTACATCGGGCTCTGAAGCCGCGACCGTTACACGAAATCCTTCTGGCACTTTCATCGCTGCCGCCGCCGCCGCGGCATCCAAACCACGATGCGGATAATCATCCGCCACCAGCGGCACAGAAGCTGGTGTCAATTCGGCCGGCCGTTTCTCATGCAATCTGAAATGATCAAAGTTGATATGCCCCCACCCATTTTGGCTTTGATCAACCAATCGAATCTGCATCTCCTTGTTCAGCACACGCTGTAGGTCGACAACCACCTGCGACAGCTCTTCGGTCTGCCGACCACCGATTTGATAAAGCGGTTTTTCTTCGCCGACTGCGATCAACTCGAGTCGTG
>JAYVHC010000657.1:0-4536 GCA_043771575.1 Planctomycetia bacterium | reverse complement strand
TGCGTTGCAAAGCGCAATCACTTCTGTGCTGTCTGGTAAAGCGTTGATCGACTCGCGTGTGGAACCCGTCGGTTGCTTGATTACATTCGAAAAGTTGGCTGCGACCGCGCCGACTGAGATCACTTATTGCAAAACGATCGCGCCGATGTTTAACGAGCATTGCGTTGAGTGTCATTGAGCGGGCGAGATTGGTACTTTTGATATTACTGACTATGACGAGGTACGCGGATGGTCTGAGATGATCGTTGAAGTGGTCGAGCAAAAGCGAATGCCGCCGTGGCACGCTGATCCACAATTCGGTTCGTTCAAAAACCAACGACACATGCCGGAAAGTGCGCGGCGAGTTTTGAAGGAATGGGTCAAAGCGGGAACTCCCTACGGTAATCGCGGCGACTGGCCTCCTCAACCAAGATTCGTTGATGGCTGGCGGCTGGCCAAGGCACCTGATTTAGTCGTAGCCATGCGCGACAGACCCTATACGATTCCGGCGAGCGGGTCAGTGGATTACCAGTATTTCGTGGTCGATCCAAAAATCTCGGAAGATCGTTGGGTTTCATCAGCGCAGATCGTACCGGGCAATCCAGCGGTCGTGCATCATGCGATCGTATTTGTGCGCCCTCCAGATGGCGTCGATTTTTCCGGCATCGGTTGGTTGACCGCGTATGTGCCCGGACAGCGCGCGACGATTTTCCCTCCGGGTTTCGCGCGCAAAATTCCGGCGGGTTCGAAGTTTGTGTTTCAGATGCACTACACGCCTAACGGACAAGAGCAAACGGACGCCTCGCAAATTGGGTTGACGTTTATGGAAGCTGGCGACGTAACCCATGAGGTCTTCACCATGGTCGGTATCGATCAGGAGTTCGAGATTCCTCCGGGCGCACCGCATCACGTGGTGACCTCGAGCGTCAATCGTTTACCGCGCGACGGAATGTTGCTCGCGGTTTCGCCGCACATGCATTTGCGTGGCAAGGCGTTCGAGTTAGTTACCGTGGCAGGCCGCAACTCAGCAGCGGAAGATCGCAGTACGCTGCTAAAAGTGCCACAATATGATTTTAACTGGCAGCATACCTACGAGCTTTCCGAACCGCTGCGATTCACCGACTTGAAATCGCTCGAGTTAACGACGACGTTTGATAATTCGAAAGCGAATCCCTTCAATCCCGCACCCGAAGAATACGTGGTCTGGGGCGACCAGACTTGGGAAGAGATGTCCGTGGCCTTTCTGGAAGTTGCTAAACCACTCAAACGCGATTCAGCAGCCATGTCGCTCGCCGAGGTTCAAACGCCGAGTAAGCAAGCGGATGAGCCGAGCAATGGGCAGATCGAGTTCGCAACGAATTTCTTGACCAAATTTGATGCGAACAACGATGGCACCGTGAGCGTTGCCGAAGTTCCTCGCATCGTTAGGGACTATTCGTTTAGTCAAATCGATTCGGATCGCAGCGGTGTCATCACTCGGGATGAATTGATCACAGCGGCAAGGGCAAAGCGTGGACAGTAGTATTCCGCAGTCGAGGATCTCGCGCGCATTTGCCAGCATCGTTGAACATCCCTGGATATGCTCGCTGGCTCTGATGATGCTTTGCCTGGCTGCGCTGGGTGGCTATTTGCGACCGACATGGCCGCAAGAACTTTGGCGGGTTCTGCAACCCGCAGAGGTCGGGAAAGAGGTTGCGAACAAGAAAGCAAACGAACGACGCCAAACTCCAGCGATGAACGTCGAGCGCAATTCGCTCGGCCGGGCTCAGGCGTTCTTGGTGGTTCAATCGCAGGCGATCTTTAGTCGTGAAGGCGCTGCCGCGATACGCGACATTGTTGATACGCTTGAACAGCAAGATACGATCGCGAGCATTCAGTGGCTCGATCAGGCTCCTCCGCTGAATATCTTTGGTTTGTCCGAGCCCATTCTGCCACGAGGTCAAGCTTCTCCACAACGCTTTGCAGTCGCTAAGGAAAAAGCCCTCAAGCATCCTCTGGTCGTCGGCATGTTCTTATCGAAAGATGGCAACACACTGCTGATTGGGATCAATTTTAATTGGGTTTTCGTTGACGAAGACGCGGATTGCACGACGCATGTGATCAAGGTTGCGAAAGATAGGCTGGCCAAGCATCCGGGCGTGCAGATGTCGTTTGCCATGACTGGCGGTGTGCCCATACGCCTGGCGATGCTCGAGAACCAAGCTTCGAACGAGCTTACGTTTCAGTTGATCGGTTACGGGATGATTCTCGGGATGGCAATCATTCTGTTTCGCGGTTTCACGGTTGTGCTGGTTGTCGCCGCCGCACCAGCGCTGGGTGTGTTCTGGTCGCTCGGATTCCTGCGTTACTTTGGCTGGGAAGACAATCCGTTCAGTCAAGTGATTTTGCCGGTACTGTTGAGTTTAGTTGGTTTTGCGGACGGCGTGCACATGATGGTCTACATTCGTCATTGCTTGAGCGACGGTCAGCTGCCGAAAGTGGCTTGCCGCAATGCATTGGCAACCGTGGGGGTGGCTTGCAGTTTGACGACAATTACTACATCGATCGGAATGGGCTCGTTGGGATTTTCTCGCAATGAAGTGGTTCGCGAGTTTGCGTACTCGTGCGTGTTGGGTTCGTCAACGATTCTAGTGGCTGTCTTGTTAGTCATTCCGCTTGCGTGTTGTACTCGTTTGGGACGTCAACTTGCAAAAGGTGCCGATCGTGGAATAGTTGATCGGTATTTGCAACACGTCGGTGAACCGGTGATGGCGGTGGTGCAATATTCTCGCTACGTCGCCTATTTTGCGATTTTCTTGTTGGTTGTGCTAGCGTCGATGACATTTCAGTTGCGGCCCGATGATCGGCAATCGAATGCTTTGCCTAGTGGCAGTGAAGCCCAACATGCGATGACTCAGCTCGACAATTCAATGGGCGGATTGGAAGTCGGATATATCTCTGTGAATTGGAACAGTGAAAGCGAGGAGCCTGGCAAAACGGCAATCGTGATCGACGAAATCGACAAGTTGTTGGAGCAAGAGCCGCTGCTGGCGCACCCGTTGTCGCTATGCAAATTGTTGGCTGCATTGCCAGGTGAAGAGTCGGCGGTGGAGAAGATGCCGATGTCCGAGTTGCTGCCTCCACCGTTAAAATTGGCGTTGTACGATCCGGATAAACGGCAAGCGACGATTACTTTTCGAGTTCAAGATCTGGGAACCGCGAAGTACAAGCCCACATTCGAACGGGTTGAAGCCGGGTTGAAACGAATCTCGCAACAGCATGCGGGCTATAGTTGCCAATTGAGCGGTGGGCCGATTTGGCGTTGGAGAAATCTGTACAAGATCGTGTCGGATCTGGCGATGAGTTTAGGGACAGCGTCCATTGAGATTTTGATCGTGATGGGAGTGGCGTTTCGCTCATTGAAACTGGGCCTGATTGCAATCATTCCCAACATGGTTCCACTCGCCGCCGCAGGGACGTTCATGGCGATTTTTGGATGGCCCCTGGATATCGTTAGCGTTTGTTCGTTCACCATCTGCTTGGGAATTGCCGTCGATGACACGATTCACTTTTTGTCGCGTTATCGCGAAGAGCAATTGCATCAACCCGATCGACGACTGGCGTTGCAACAAGCGTTTCAAGGCGTTGGCACTGGGATGATAATGACCACCATCGTCTTGGTGGCCGGTTTCAGTTCTGTATTGATCAGTCAGACTCGAGATCACCGCGTGTTCGGAATTCTGGGGATTATTACATTGATCTCGGCGCTAGTTTGTGATCTGTTCTTGTTGCCAAGCTTGCTAGCACATTTTGACAGGCCGCCAAAGGCCAAAGCTGAGTCAACTTAATTCATTCATCCGGCCCTGCGGCACACTGGCAGAGCCAGTGGCACGCTCAAATAGCGCACGACTTACCTACCGTCTGCTTTTGGAAGGCTGTTAAACTCTTGGAATAACGGCGCGTCCATGCCACGCAAGCCACACGTATTGATTGCCACGACGAAAGAATGCAAAGATGAATTCAGGCCTATTGCTAGTCGTCGTTTTTGGGTACTTCGCCCTGTTATTGGTGATCGCGTGGTATACGTCGCGTGGTGCGGGCGAACATGCATTTTACTCGGGCGAACGCAAGAGTCTGTGGTGGATCGTCGCATTTGGTATGGTAGGAACTTCGCTGAGCGGCGTAACGTTCATCAGTGTGCCGGGCGCGGTATACAAGTCCCAGTGGACCTATTTACAAGTGGTCATTGGCTATGTGATCGGCTACTGGATTGTAGCCAGTGTCTTGCTGCCGCTGTACTACCGCTTGCAACTGACAAGCATCTATGGCTACCTGCGACAGAGATTTGGTGAGGTGAGTTACAAGTCCGGGAGTACGCTGTTCATTGTCAGTCGATTGTTGGGGGCGACAGCGCGGATTTACATCGTGCTGTACGTGATTCATCAGTACTTGCTCGAGTCGATCGGGATTCCGTTTTGGGTGACCAGTGGCGTGGTCTTGCTGATGATCTTCTTGTATACGTTGCAGGGTGGTGTGAAGACGATCGTTTGGACCGACACGCTACAAACCCTGTTCATG
>JAYVHC010000656.1:0-2984 GCA_043771575.1 Planctomycetia bacterium | reverse complement strand
CAGGAGCGCCCCACCAACTCAAAGGTATGCGCACTTTATTCCCGGATGCACCGTTTTTACAACCGTTGAACCAAATTTGTCTAGCCGAGCCTAAAAGATCCGTTGGGACTGAGCTAATTCTCCAAATACTATAACAATCACATAGAAAGCTATCACGATAACATTGAGTGCTAACGAAACAATCCCCACGATGAATCCAGCTTGCGCCATGCCGCGATGCTCCCGGCCGACGCCTGTTTGATCGATCAGCGCCTTGGCTTTGTTACCTCGGTAAATTGCAAAAGGTGCCAGGACGATACCGCAGCAAAAAAAACTCACGATGCCCACGACCAGGGCTGTGATGGCTTGCGATTTTATTTCCTTGAGAATTTTTGGATCGCCACCACCCTGAGATCCGCTGGCCACGGGCGCGTAAGGATTGTCGAACGGGGAATTGCTCATCGCGTACAGCTCCTGGCGAAATTTGGGGATATGATTTCAGCCGCATGATTCTACGAAAGCGAAGTTGACGATACAAGCCAGGCTCAAGAATAAGCGACAGCTTAGCGCAATTTGACAGGTTTTGCCTCGTTTTCGAAGAGCAACAGAAATTGATCAGCCGCAATATTCTTGAATTCTTGTTTCTCGCCTGCATGCCACTGGACTGACACTGTCACGGGTTCTGGAGCTTGTCCCAGTCCAAAACTTAATCGAGTCCCAAAATGGCTTTGGTAACCTCGCCCGGAAACTACGGCTTGGGCCATTGTCCTATTACCGGAGCGGATGGTAACGAGCGAACCAATCGCGTCTCGGTTACTGTGCTTTCCACTGAGTTGCAATTGGAGATAGTGATTGGTGTTCGTCGTTGCGTTCTGAATTAACTGAGGTTGATCGTCAAGGTTTTGTACAACGACATCGACGTCGCCATCGTTGTCAAGATCATCCAGGGCAATACCTCGACTAACGTCAACTGCCTTTGCGGCAGAGCCGACCGTTGAGGATACGTCGGCAAATCGCTTTCCGTTGAGATTGCGGAAGACATAGTTTGGAGTCGCAAATTTTTCCGAATCTTTGACACGCGAAATACTTGCCAGCACATGTCCGGAAGCCATAAACAAATCGGGCCAGGAATCCAGATCAAAATCGGCAAAGCCTACGCCCCATTTCACACTCTGCGCCGCAGTGCCTAATCCTACGGCTGCACCCAGGTCGTCAAAATAACCATTGCCCGAATTGCGATAGAGTGTGGGTATCTCCCCCATGTAATTGGTGGTTACCAAATCCAAATCGCCGTCACAATCGAAATCGGCGACATCCGCGCCCATAGTACCCTGTTGCGCACCTGTAAGATCGTAGGCAACTCCCGCGATCAGAGCGATTTCTTCGAAGGTTGAGTTGCCTTTGTTCTCGAAGAGAAAATTGGCCGCAGAGTCATTGCTTACAAAGACATCGGTGTCGTGATCGCCATCAAAATCAAATGCCACGATGCCCATACCCGGACCTGCGACTAGATCAATGCCTGATTCGCGGCTGATATCGACAAATTCGCCGTCTCCTGAATTGCGATAGAGTGTGCTTTTTTCCGGGTTAAAGTCCAATGGACCGGGTGCTCCCGGCACTCCGAAAACAAAGCGAGTTCCACGTTGATCGAATGAGAAGTCCACGTAGTTCGCAAAGTACAAATCTAGGTTTCCGTCGCCATCGATATCCAGCAGCGCCACACCAGCACCCACTCGACGTCTTGTGTCGGTTGGCGGAAACTCGCGTCGCTCAAAGGTGCCATCGCCGTTGTTCTGCAGCAGGATATTAGGTCCAAAATTAGACACGAAGAGATCTTGGTCTCCATCGTTGTCAAAATCTCCCGCCGTCACGCCGACGGCAAAACCAAGATCGCCGCTGCCAGATTGGCGGGTAACGTCCATGAACTTCATATTTCCCATGTTGCGGAACAGGCGGTTAATCGGAGCGTTAGATTCCTTTTTTTCGTTCAGAGGATCCAGGGGATCGGCTCCGTTCAAAAAATAAATGTCAATCAAGCCATCGTTGTCATAATCGAAAGTTGCCAGCCCAGCAGTGACTGTCTCAATAATGTAGAATTTGTTGGTGCGGCCACTGAAGTGCTCAAAGTCGATTCCTGATGGATGGGTCACGTCTTCAAGCAAGATGGGAGCTTGCCCACAACACACGCCGCACAGGCTCAAAAAAACAAAGTAGGCCGCGAGCAGGTAGTTACTGCGGATACCCCAAATATCTATACTCATCGGTGCCCTATACGCCGGCTGCAGCAGTAAAGTGAAAATGGTTGCCAACATCGAACGTCACTATTGTACCGTTTCAATGCCATGAAACGATCATCCACTCAAGTTAACTCAAAGCGTCGCAAGGGTGCAAGTCACTCGAGCTACCCCCAAGCGTCTGACGAGCGGAAGTATACTGGCAAGCCCAATCGACGATTTTGGTTGATCATAAGCGTCGGTATGGCCGTGATCTTGCTGGTCGGCGGGGGACTGGTTGCGTATCGCACGTCACTGAACAGCCGCATTGCGGAATTACGAAGTTCTTGCGAGCGAGCACGGCGGAGCGGTGACTGGCCCGAGATGGAACGGCTGGCACGCCAGTGGGCGAGCCTCGAGCCGGAGCGAGTAACGCCATGGACGATGGCGGCGGCGGCGGCTAGGGCCATGGGAGAATTAGAGCAATGCGCGCAGTATCTTTCCCAATTGCCCGATACTGCACCCGTGGAAGCCTTCCACGAGTTGAGTTTGCTGCAAATGGAAACACTCGTTCTACCACTCGCCGCCCGAGATACCTGCCAGCGGGCACTGAAGCAATATCCGACCGACAGTGAGTCGAGTTTGAGGCTGTTGTTTATTCACGCCATGATGTGCGATCGAGATGCCCTGATTGCGGAAGTAGAGCGAGCAATTCGCAGCGGAGGGGATTCGCGTGTTACCTACGCCTATTGGGTCAGTGCCACGTGGCTGACCTTTTCCAACGGCTACGAC
>JAYVHC010000655.1:0-5742 GCA_043771575.1 Planctomycetia bacterium | reverse complement strand
AAGTAGCTCTCGCCTGCGTCCGGTTTCAAATTGTTGGCAGCGTCAGCATTGGGGGCTCCGATCAAAAAGTCGCTGAAGCCATCACCGTTCACGTCGCCTGCGCCGCTGACCGACCAGCCGCTGATGTCGCCAGGATCTGCGCCATAAATTGGAAAGCTTGAGGTGCCAAGCGAAGCGAGGTCTATCGAGCTGGAAAGTGTCGTGCTACCGTAAACGACGTAGGTTTTGCCTGCATAGGTGTAAAGTGCATCACCAGGTGCGCGGGCGTAAGTTGCACCGATGAGTAGATCATCGAGTCCATCGTCGTTGAGATCACCTGCGGAGCTGACCGCCCAGCCAGCGAGGTCATAGTATTCTTCGCCGTAAAAGATGACGCCGTTCGTACCCAGTGTGGCTAAGTTTATCGTGCTCCCCAGGGACGCACCGCCAAAAATCAAGTTAGCTGCACCGACTGCGAATTTATTGTTGCCTGGCCCGTCCGAGAGATAAGTTCCTACAAGAAAGTCATCAAAACCATCGCCGTTGACATCGCCTGCACCGCTGAGCCCGATGCCAGTTAGCGTGTTTGGTACAGCGCCGTAGATGGTAACTCCCATCGATGCGAGACTACCGAGCGCGATCAAACTGGGTAACGAAGTGCCGCCATAAATCAAATACGCTTCGCCGGTATCGTCGGTCTGCGCAGTATTGACGATGCCGTCGGCTTTTACAGCTCCAATCAATACATCGTTGTAACCATCGGCATTGATATCGCCTGCACCGCTGACTGACACGCCGCTGCCGTCACCTGCATCGACTCCCAAGAACACTGTCCCCTGCGAAGCCTGCAGTGCCGCAAGATCAATCGTGGTCGGTAGCGTTGCTCCGCCATAGATCAAGTAGCTTTCTCCTGACTCCGTTTTCGAATTGTTCAAGCCATCCGCTTGGCTTGCACCGATGATGAAGTCGTCGTAGCCGTCGCCGTTCACATCGCCTAGGCCCGCCACGGCTGAACCGCTTTGATCGTCGGCTCCTGCACCGTAGACAGTCAAACCGGCAGAACCTGGGGCGCTCAAGTCGATGATGTTTGGTAACGACGCGCTGCCAAAAACGATATACGTCTCGCCAGAGCTCGAGCGATTGTTCGCTAGCCCATCGGCGGATGGTGAGCCGATGATGAGATCATCGTATCCGTCGGCATTGAGGTCCGCGGCCGTGATCCAAGCACCACTCGCATCGCCCGCTTCGGCGCCAAGAATCTTCACGCCGGCCGATGCGAGATTTGCAAGATCAAGCGTCGCTGGCAATGCTGGTCCTCCGAAAAGCAAGTAGCTTGCACCTGCATCGGCCTTAGAACCGCTATCGCCATAAACGGCACCGATGAACATGTCATCGAAACCGTCCCCGTTGATATCGCCTGTCTTACCTACCGTCGTGCCACTCCAATCGCCAGTCTTGGCACCGTAAAAGGCGCTACCATCGGAGGCTGTCAACCCTTGCAAGTCGATCGCCAACAATCGCCGCTCTTCCATGTTCTCGACCAGCAGGCGGCGACGAATGCGCTGCGAACGTTGGGGTGGCGTTTTCAAACTTGCGTTAAGTCGACGAATTGACTTTGCGATTGCGTCCCGCATCCTCATTGGATTCACCCATACCATTCGGCGCACGCAGCAACTTGTTCTGATCCACGCCGGGGCTCGAGCGTGAGGGCAAATCAATCCAAGCAGGTCAACCGGTGCAGCTATAAAAACGTAGACGATGGGAAGCGTTGTGAGTTGAATTATTTGGTTCGAGAAGTTGATTTTATGTCTTTGTGGTGCTTACAGTACCGGCTAGGTAATCGTTGACGCTTCACGTGGAGTGGGGTAAGCATCCTGCTTGCCATAAAAACCATCACGTTTTCGACCAAGTCAAACTGGAGTAAACATCCCCTTTGCTGCGAAATCACGGCGGTAATCGCAAGCTGGAAGCTTACGCCACGGTAGAATGCTGTAATCGCAAGCTGGAAGCTTACGCCACGGTAGAATGTTGGCTTGCTCTTGAAATCATTTCTAGCTGAAGGGTAGAACCATGGCTCGCTGTTCGTTGGTACTCTTGATACTGGGTTCGGTGTTGCCAGCGACGGTGGTGGCTCAAGATACGGCCTTGCGACTGGCTACCTTTTCTGCCGATATCACGATTCCTCTTGGGCACCGTTGTATGGGTATACTTGACACGAAGGCCCAAAGAATCGACGACCCGCTGGAGGCAAGGGGGTTTGTCCTGCTCGGTCCCGCAGCCCCGGTTGTCTTTGTTGCGCTCGATTGGTGTGAAGTTCGCAATGGGGCTTATGACCTTTGGCGAGATACGCTAGCCGAGGCCGCGAAGACGTCGCGCGAAAGGGTACTGGTCTGTTCACTGCACCAACATGATGCGCCGGTGATCGATACCGAAGCACAATTGCTGCTCGATTCCGTCGGATTGGTTGGCGAGCTGTTTGACGAGCCATTTCATCAAGCGTGCCTCAATGACGTCGCATCTGCAGTAACTCGGGCGGTAGGCTTGGCCAAGCCGGTTACGCACGTCGCTATCGGGCAAGCGGCAGTTGGAAAGATTGCTTCGAATCGTCGTGTGATACTCGCCAATGGCGTGGTTAGTTACGACCGCTATAGCCGTTCGGCACCCGATTCGCCGGAAGCCCTGGCCGACCCGGGAGAGATTGATCCGAATCTAAAATCAATGAGTTTTCTCTCCGCCGAACAGACGCTCGCCGTACTCAATTCCTATGCGACCCATCCGATGAGCTACTATGGGCAAGGGGGCGTATCGGCAGACTTCGTTGGCTTGGCACGCCGTCGTCGACAGCTTGAAACTCCTCATTCAATGCAGCTTTACGCTTCCGGATGCAGCGGTGATGTTACCGCAGGCAAGTACAATAATGGCTCGCCGCAATCACGTGGCGAACTGACCGACCGCTTGTATCAAGCAATGGTTCGGGCTGCTGACGCTTCAAAACTTCACAAAATCGATCGCTTTGATTTCCGTTGCGAAAGTTATCAATTGCCCTTCCACGAAGGGGCCCAATTCAAACGTGAGCCGATGACCGCGATCTTGCATGACGACAAGGCGAGCATGCGCGATCGTATACTCGCCGCCATGGGGCTCGCCTCGTTGAATCGGATCGAACGGGGCCAGCCAATCGACTTGCCCTGTCTGGATTTGGGCGCGGCTCAAATTGTAGTCTTGCCGGGTGAATCGTTTGTCGGATACCAGCTTATGGCGCAGCGTATTCGGCCTGATTCGTTCGTTATGGCAATCGGCTATGGCGAATGCTGGACCGGCTATGTGCCAACTCAGCAGGCTTTCGAAGAACGGTTCAATCATGATTGGCGGTGGGTCGGGCCGGGCTGTGAAGCGATTCTTCGTGAAAAGCTCACTTCGGTTCTTCAGGGGCGTTAGGCTTTCGACGCGGGCGACCGTGATGGGTGAGCTGTGAAAGACACTTTGACAATTGCATCCTCCAGTCCCAATGTAGTGGTTATTGGGGCTGGCTTTGCTGGAATTCGCGTAGTTCAAGGGCTCGCGCATGTACCAGTCAATGTCGTGCTGCTCGATCGACATAACTATCACCTGTTCCAGCCGTTGCTGTATCAGGTCGCCACAGCAGCTCTGTCACCGGCAGATATCGCGTTTCCCATCCGGCGAATTTTCCGATCGCAGAAAAACGTCAGTTGCGTGCTCGGAAATGTCACTCAAATCGAGTTGAGCCGAAAATGCCTGACCATCGACAACTCCCAAGAAATCGACTTCGACTATCTCGTCATCGCTACTGGCGCTACGCACTCTTATTTTGGCAAGGAAGATTGGCTCAGTAATGCGCCAGGCTTGAAGACCATTGACGACGCACTTTACATTCGCAAACGCATTTTGCTTGCATTCGAGGAAGCCGAGAACGAGTTGGATGAAAGTGCGCAGCGAGCTAAATTGACTTTCGTCATCGTGGGCGGTGGACCAACCGGTGTCGAACTTGCAGGCGCGCTCCGACAGATTGCGGTCAAGGAAATTCAAAAGGATTACCATCACGTCGATACTTCGACCGCGCGGGTCATGTTGGTTGAAGCCAATGAACGCGTCCTCAAGTCATTTCATCCAGACCTTAGCGCGCGGGCTTTACGCGACTTACAAAAATTGGGTGTTGAAATCCGTCTCAATGCCCGAGTGACTGCGGTAAGCGATGAGGGGATCATGATCGGCGAGGAACGCATTGATGCCAATAATGTTTTTTGGGCCGCTGGTGTACTCGCGTCGCCGCTAGGGAAATCACTGGGTGTAGAATTGGATCGGGCAGGTAGGGTCATCGTCAAGTCCGACCTGTCTATACCGGGCTATACCAATGTCTTCATCGCTGGCGATCTTGCCAGTGCAACGAATTTAGAAAATAACCAACCAGTTCCGGGTGTCGCGCCCGCCGCGATGCAGATGGGTACCTATATCGCGAAGATAATAGCTCAGGAGATCCTGGCTAAACGACCCGTTGAGAACCGACCTCCATTTGCATATCGAGACAGGGGCTCGATGGCCACTATAGGCAAAGCCAAAGCGATCGCCGAAATCCAGGGATGGAGATTTACTGGTTTCGTAGCTTGGCTATTGTGGTCGCTGATTCACCTGATGTTTCTTATCACTTTCCGCGCAAAAGTGTTTGTCATGTTAAATTGGGGCTACACCTACATCTTTCAATCGAGTGGTGCGCGGCTGATTACGGGTGAATTCAAGCCTCGAATTCGCAAATTTCGTGACGTGACCCCGAACTAATTCTATTGATTTTCGGGTTGGAGAATCGCATTCATGGCTGGGACATTACCATGCTGGTCCGATGCCATTTGCACGAACGATTGATCGAGTTGACTCTGTAAATTCAAAGCACTTGGATTGTTAGGCTCTTGTCGCAAGACTCGACCCAGACACAGCCTGGCTTCGGCCAGGTCGCCACAACCGTATTGTGCTGATGCGAGTTCCAGCAACAAGCCGCTTTGCGTTTCTCCGGCGTATTGAGTTGCTAGCCGCAGACATCGCAGGGCTTCCGCATCTTCGCCCAAGTCGGCGAGCGCTTGTCCCTTTAACAACCAAGCTCGCGGTGGAATCAGCTCAGGCGAGTGATGGTCTGCAAGGTGATCGAGTGTTGCCAACGCGCGCTGCGGTCTGCCCAGTTGACGGTAGATTTCCGCGAGCGCTATTTGAACCTGTGGTGCATCGGAATGATAAATCAGAGAACGATGGTAGCAATCCAGCGCTGCCTGCAAATGGCGCTGCTGACGTAGCACATCACCGCGTAAAGCCCAGGCACCCGCATGTGTCCGTTGATATTGCAGCGCTAAATCAGCTTGTTCGATCGCGCGCGGCAGTTCACCCTGTTCAAGGTAAATCTGTCCTAGTCGCACAACGAGGTCGGGGTTTCCTTCGCTGGTTTCGACAGCCTTGGTCATGTGCTCGGTTGCAGCCTGAACCTGGCCCCGCTCCAAAAGCACTTCGGCGTAGCCTGATTGAGCGCGTTCGTCAGCAGGGTTCTGACGTATGGCTTCGCTAAATAGCGACTCAGCGTCACCGTATTTTTTTTGCTGTAGCGCCTCGGCACCGCGCAGTGACAATTGACGGGCCGCAGTTAACTCGCGAGTTTGACGATTCGCCCGCAAAGCTCGACAGCCCATCAAACAATAGGCGCATAGCGCGATCCCCACCAGCCGGCGACAGCAACTTGACCAGTTACTTAGGCGGTTTTGTCGC
>JAYVHC010000654.1:0-2316 GCA_043771575.1 Planctomycetia bacterium | reverse complement strand
AGAATCAATCCACCGTGCATGAATCCAAACAGCCCGATGCCAGACCTCTTGCCACGCCCACTGAAATGAATCAATTCATCAATGGTCGGCTCAGTCGTTAGTCTCGCGTAAAGTGACAACCCAACTGCCACGGCGGCCGCCAACTGTGTTCCAGCACCGAGTCCCGAGTGCATGGGCAGCGATTGAAGTACACCGATTTTAGTATCCAGGTCGCGGCCAGCCTGTCGCTGCAACCGCTCCCGAACTTGTTCGATGCGGGCTTCGATATCGATTGTGATCGGTTCCGAAGTTTGGCAAGACGCATATTGCACGCCACTATCGTTACCGAATCGCAGCCGCCAACCTGGTTCGTTGAGCATCAAGCCCAGGCCGCCGAATCGCAACGGTTGGCCAGCCGCCAGCTCAAGCAGTCCAAAGTGCAGTCGGCATCCAGTCGATACTTCTAGCAATTTAGGCACCTCACGCTGATCGCTCGATAAACTCCTGGACCAAATTCCAGGCCGTCCATTCGCGCTCGCCAGCCGTTTTCTCGACGGCCTTCCTCAAAGTCGCCAGATCATCCGCGATCGCGTGGCGATCTGCAAGGTGCAGCCGCGTGGCCAGTATCGTCGCTTCCAGAACCGCATGCTTGGCGCGATTCCATCCCCAGAAAGGTCGCTTTATTCCGAGATCCATAACCCGCGCCTGGGCCACACTCCGCTCCGACGCGACGTCCCAGTCAACTACCTGCAACTGAAACCAATGGCAGCAGTCGGCAATGATCCAATCTCCCGAAGGGTGTCGTTCGAACGGTAACTCTACAGCCAGATTGAGCGCTGCTTGAACGATCGGCAGCACATCGTCAACGACGTGAAACACGGCCGTCGGTCGCTCACGCAGCAGCTTGAAAGTTGTCGAAGAAGCGAACGGTCTCAGAGTCCACTCAGTCAATTCGACGTTAACTACCGGCCCCATCGGCGCCACATGTGGCTCGCCTGTGTCGGTCGAGGTCGTTAACAGTCCTTCAATGATCAAGTTCGTTGTCCCTATTGTTTGGCAAGCTGGAAGCTTAACCCACTAGATCGGTTCGCATTCCGCCCAGTTTAGGCCCGCTTTGACGTCGACTTTGAGCGGTACAGATAATTGTGCGACGGCAGACATTTCTTCGCGGACGAGCTTCGAAAGCGATTCGCAATCGCACTGCTTCACTTCGAACAGCAATTCGTCATGGATCTGCAGCAGCATTCTCGCTTTCAAGCCCGATTGCGCGAGCCGACTGTGAACGCGCAGCATGGCGATCTTGATGAGGTCGGCAGCGGAACCTTGTATCACCGTATTGACAGCCATGCGTTCGGGTTCAATCATCACTTGCTTGCGAGCATCGTTCAGACTTGCATAATCGCGGACACCTTTGATCCGGCGACGGCGATCGAACAACGTGCTGACGTAGCCTTGGGCGCGGCAGGTCATGATGGTTTCTTCGATGAACTTGCGGACGCCTGGGAATCTGGCAAAATAGGCTTGGATAAATTCGGCAGCTTCTCCCTTGGAGATCTGAAGGCTCTTCGCGAGACCAAACGGGCTTTGCCCATAGATGATTCCAAAGTTGATGGCTTTGGCGCTGCGTCGTTGAGCAGAGGTGACCTCGTCGAGCGGCACGGAATAGACTTCGCTGGCGACTTGCGTGTGAATGTCTCGATCGTTGAAGAAGGCGTCACACAGGGCTTCATCGCCACAGAAATGCGCGAGGACGCGCAATTCAATTTGCGAATAATCGGCGGCTAATAACAGCCAACCGTCTTCGCCGGCGCGAAAGGCGGAGCGGATGTTGCGGCCTTCTTCGGTCCGCACCGGAATGTTCTGCAAATTCGGATCAGTGCTGCTCAAGCGTCCTGTGGCGGCGACGTCTTGACGGAACGAAGTATGCACTCGACCGGTCTTTGGGCATACAAGTTGCGGCAAGGCGTCCACGTAAGTGCTGACCAGTTTTGTCAGTTGACGATACTCGAGCAACTTGACCGGTAAGGGATGATAAATCGCGAGTTGCTGGAGCACCTCGGCATCAGTGCTGGCTCCCGTCTGTGTTTTTTTCACAACGGGCAGTTTGAGTTTTTCGTACAGGATAACCTGCAGTTGCTTAGGCGAATCGAGGTTGAAGGATTCGCCGGCGATTTCAATGATCTCGGTTTGCAAGGTGGCAATGCGGGCTGCAAAGACGGTGCGCAGCGACGCCAGCCGCTCGACGTCTACTCGAATGCCGTTGTACTCAATGTCCGCCAAGACGCTAACTAACGGAACTTCCATCGTTTCAAACAACTTCTTCAAGCCAAGTGCTTC
>JAYVHC010000653.1:0-3070 GCA_043771575.1 Planctomycetia bacterium | reverse complement strand
ATTGCTGCGACGAATTCGACGCACACACCGATAAACGTTGTGCTTCGAAAGAAAATAAACCAAGTTAGGGTTGTGCTATAGGCTGCCAAGAATGGCGATAGCGAGTAAACAAAGATGCTCGCCGCCATGACGAATTTTCTTCCCAGCCGATCGGTCAATGCGCCACCAATCAATCCAAATACACCACCACACAGGGCTGTAATCCACAGCAAACGGCCCGTCCAAAGGCTAACTGCGGGATGGTTCAGCGGTACGTCGAGCAGCTCGGCGATTGCCGGAGGAGCCGCCAGAGGCGTCATCAGAAGTTCATAGGTATCGAACAAAAAACCGATACTGGCGATGATAATAATTAACCAGGTCGTTACCGAGAACTGATTTTTGGTATCCATGGAGGTAGGCTTTGGGGAGTGTCTTGGTGGGGAAAACGGGTTTTCGGAAAAAATGCTCGCCAAGAGTATAGCTGGATGGCCTGCCCCTATCGAGTACCAACGCAGGGCTGGTGCACGGGAGTCCGCATCTTCCGAGGGGGACAATGCAGCGTTTCGGAGATCCGCCGCTACGTGGTAAAGCTCCCCTGGCAGTCGCCTTAGTGCATAGGGTGCCAATCGTTCAAGAGCTTGACTTCAGCTGTAGCAAACAATGAAAGCCAAGGCAGATCTCATCGTCCACTCGCTCTTCCACCGCATCTTGCAGCAAGGCGTTGATTTGGGCCATTTTGGCCGGGCTTAGGGCCGCCGAGACGATATGCTGGTCCCCGCTGGGACCGATAATAATGGTGGTCAACACGGCAACGGTTTCCGGATGTTGCAACGCCTGTACTACGTGTTCACCCACTTGATGCTCCAAGTTTTTAATCTTGCTTACGAAACGAGCCACCTGCTGGCTGGTCGCGTTCTGAGCGACCTGTTGTTGCGGCTCGTCATTGGAGTCTGCGGCACTGGTCATCGTCGTCCTCAGCTAAGCGGCATTGAACCAAAGAACTTAGTGTGGCAGTAACGTGGCAGAGTCGCTCCGCGACTCGGCTGCCGAGTTGCAGAGCAACTCGCCCACAAAAAACTCGAGGCATTGGTTATACTTAAGCATAGTTTAGATTCGCTCTATTTACGACCGGCGGAACGCCTCGCAGTACATACAGGCTGTTTTTTTTTGAGGCAAGTTGAATTGATCCTATCCGTTGTACGCCAACCAAATATCATAGTCCTGATCTCGCTTTGTGTTTTTTTGTGCAGCAATGGGTTGTCGACAGCCAACGCGCAGACGCCATCACCGACGCCGGAAACAGCCAGAGAAAAAGGGTCCTCGCAGCCACGCGACAGCTTTCAATACGCGGCGGCCCTCAACAAATCGATGGACAGCTGGAATCTGCGGGCTACCGAACACATGGTGGGCATGATCGAAGAACTCGATGACCAACGTATCGTGTTTGTCGAAGGTGAAAAACGCCGCGAGTTGCCTAGCAATCGCGTGGTGCAGGTCGAACCGATGTGGCGAACCCAAGCGGCCACTGAGGCTCACAAGTTGTTTACTGAACGGAAGTACCGCGAAGCCAAAGACGCGATTGCCAAAGCTGCGACGAACGAATTACCGCGGTGGCAACAACGATTTCTGGTGGCTGAAATTGTCGATGTTTTCGCGGCGCTCGGTGATAATCGGATCGCGGGAGGAGTGTACCTCAAATCACTCGCACCCAATCAGCCGCCCCCGATGCTCTATGGACAACTGCCTATGAACTGGACAACAGCGGAACCGGACCGAGCCCTGTACGAAGTCGCGGTTGAGTGGTTGGAGCAGACCGAAGAGTGTGCTCAGTTGCTGGGAGCGAGTTGGTTGTTGCTTGGACCCGATCGGGATGCGGCGCGGGCTAAGTTGCTGAAACTGCAGAACTCGAAGGTCGAACCCATCGCCGCGCTGGCTGTTGCGCAAGCTTGGCGCCTTGTACCTCCACCTGAAACCGAAAGCAAAATTTCCGAGTGGCTCGAGTATCGTGACCGTTTGATTCAACCATTGCAAATTGGTCCCACGGAGTTCCTGGCCGATCGATTCGGTCGGGTTGGCCTGACCGACTTGGCTATCGGCCAATGGTCGCGCATTGCAGCCCTGCATGCCGACCGTCCCTATCGCGCCGCCTTAGCCCTAGCCTCAGCACAGCGTCTGCTTACGCAACAAGGACGTCCTGAGGAAGCGAAGCGGTTTCAAGATTGGGCAGAGCAGTTTACTTGGAAGTAGCGCGACTAAAACGTTTGCAGCCAAGCTAGGATCACATCGAACGGCTGTCGGCTATCGGCTAGCCAGATTTTCACGCCGTCCATTCCGTTGTGAGCAAACGCAATTAAGAAGCCCACCATGACAAGATTGGCAGCCGGCAGGAACATCCACGAAAACAAACTTCCCAACTCTTTCAAATCGGTTTGATCACGATGAGTCTCACGCAGAGTGCTCACAAAGTGATATCCGAGCGCGATCCCCAGCAAGAAACTTGGCCATGGCAAATTAGGAAACGGAAGCAGATACGCGATCAGGCTCAACACTAACGCAGCGGTTGGAAAAAAGTAGGGAGCCGACGTGATTAACCAATTTCCGCGCCCTTCGTAACGCAATTCGCCTCCATCGCCCATGGTCGCGCGGATTCCGATAATCTTGTGTGCTGTCAGGAATGCAAAGATGGCGTGCGTCACTTCGTGCTCCATCGTCACCAACCAGCGGCCGATGGCGATTCTGTGTAACCACTTCCGCCACAAAAACACAAAGGTGGCAACGCCGCAGCCGAATGGAACGAGCGCCCAGGTGGGTGAATGAACCAAGCGCAAGACGAGCGCGAGCAGCGACCAGCAAAGCGCCGGTGTTACGAGTGCAGCAGCAACAGCTACGGGCCACTTCGTCGCGTCCACTAACCGATCGATGCGATCAGCCCAGGTCATGTTCGATTTCTATCAGTAAGATCCATCATCAATTGCTTCTGGCTCCCACATGTCTATCACCAGTCGACACAACCGGAGAAGCGAACATGGATATACAGGATTCACAGGATAATCGTCGATCCGACTTACAGTTTGTTGAAATCACGGAGAAA
>JAYVHC010000652.1:0-3175 GCA_043771575.1 Planctomycetia bacterium | reverse complement strand
AGTCCTCAATGACATTGTCGCAGGCAAGGCTTACGTGGCAGTTGCCATCACCGAACCGGAAACCGGAAGCGACATGAAGGCAATGCAAAGCCGAGCGACGAGGGTAGGAGACGGTTTTGTCTTGAATGGACAGAAGCTTTGGAACGCTCGCCTACGGCAAGCAACTCACGTTGTACTGTATACGCTCGCCGCGAACGACAAACCGGGAGCTCGAACTGCCTTCTTATTGCCGATTGATCACCCCGGCCTCCAGATTGTCGATGAGTATGCTCATGGCCTGACCGGCAACTCATTTGGTGGCCTAAAATTCAACGACATGTTCGTCGCGCCAGAGTACGTTTTGGGTGAAGACGGAGATGGTGGAATAATCTTCAACGAACACTTTACCTACTGGCGACTGATGCAGTCAGCGGCCGCCATTGGATGCGGGGAGGCCGCGCTTGAGCAAATGGCTAAACGAATTCAAGAGCGGCACGCTTATGGTGGTCCTATCGGCCGCTTTACTCACCTACAGCAGCCCCTCGGCGAAAACACGACCAAGCTCCAGATGGCGATGGCGTTGGCACGCGAGGCAGCGGAACTCATCGACCAAGGCAAGTACGATGTCGCATCGCCGCTGGTCAATGGCATTAAAGCTGAAGGCGTGGAAATCGCTCTGGCCGCTTCTGATGCAGCTATGCGTGCTCACGGAGCGCTCGGCTACAGTCGCCAAGTCGATCTTGGTGATCGAGTTCGGGACCTCATGGGGCTCCGAATCGCCGATGGAACGACCGATGTCATGAGGATGGAGGTCGTTCGTTCAGCCTACGGTTCGGACCTTTGGAGAATGGCAATTCGAAGCTACCAAGCTGAAGAGCAAGTGCCGACCGAAGAAAAGAAATGATTCGATTCGCTTTAACGTCGAAATTCCCGCTATTGCCATCGAGCGACAACCCCAGCGATTCGATACAATTGTCGCGAATAGGCCAAGTTTCTGTGAACGTACGAGGAATCAATGACGGGAGGATCGATTCGAATTTATCTTGTTGATGGTGATGCCTCAGGTCTGCTGACCGCCGAGGTCATGAATTGGTCGGGTAAATTCGTGGTCGCGCCTCGGACGATGCTGAAAGAACTTGCGCTTCGTGAGGAAGTATCGCGTACTGGGGTGTACATTCTTTCCGGTCCCGACCCGGAGAATCCGTCGCAGGACATGATCTACATTGGTGAGGGCGACAATGTATTCAAGCGAATCACGGCGCACGACAAGGATCCTGACAAAGAGTTTTGGACTCGGTGCGTAGCCGTGATCAGTAAGGATCTAAATCTTACAAAGGGTCACGTTCGCTTTTTGGAAAGTCGGCTTATTGAAAAAGGGCATTTATCTCGAAGGGCGAGACTGTGTAATGGGACCGCGCCTCCGTTGCCACCGATGCCAGAACCCGACATTGCCGATATGGAGGGTTTCCTATCACACATCGAACTAGTTCTGCCCGTTCTTGGTTTCGACTTTCTTAAGCCGAGGCCATATGTGCACCTGAATGGCGGCGTCGATGCCTCCAGCGCTTCACCCAACTTCGAATTCAATTCAGGCGAAGCGTCAGCGAAGGCCCAAGAGATCGATGGCGAGTTTGTGGTCTTGAAAGGATCGACCGCACTGGCCACGCCTAAGGATAGCTGGACAAGCTATCGTGGCCTCCGCGATCGACTAATCGAAGATCAGAAGCTCGTCGCTATTCCAGATCGTAATTTGTATCTCTTTGCTGAAGACGTGCCTCTTAAGAGCCCAAGTGCTGGTGGTGCCATTGTATATGCAGGGAACGTAAACGGCAGGGTCGTTTGGAAAGTTGCTGGTACGAACCAGACTTACGCAGATTGGCATCAATCACAAGTGCCGGCGGAGGCAGGTAACTCGGATGGCGATTAGCATCGCTTGCTCCTGCGGATCGACGAACAATCTCCTAAGAGTTTTGCTGCCGCCAGTTTGGTATCGATGATCTGCGTAAGGGGAGAATCCTAAGTGTTACAATTACATGCATCCAAGAAGTGACTATTCGTCCCGTTAGCTGAGCGAAACCAATGCTTTTAATCCCATTCCTCACTGATCTAGATTCACGTGCAGCAGTTAAGGGCTCGCGTGACCCGTTGGGGATTCAACAGATTTGGACGCGACTCGGCCGGCATGTCATAGGTAACCTCACTACTGTTAGCAATTCTGTTCGAGACTTTACAACCTTGTTACTTGGCTATTACTTTGCCGAGCAGCTCGCCGATGAACTAGGACCCGGATCAGAACTAGCAACGTTCTTGAAGTGGGAGCAATTTGCTGCCTATGCTCGGGCAAGCGTAAACAACGACTTCATCTTTCGCGGAACTGAGCGGGTGAAGAGATCGCTTAGCGAAGGTGGCAAGGTCTGGTTGTCAGATGAACGAAGTCATCAGATCCTCTCCAATCAAAAGATCTATGGGTTATGGGGTTTGTATACGATGCCCTCGAGGGCATCGGGACTCGTCGATGGAAATCCAACTCGATTGACACCGGTGGCTTTGGATTTCGTACAGAAACACTGCTTGCCACTATTGTCTAAAGCAGGAGCAGGAAAGGATGCAAGCCGAATACTTGCACTATTGAAGCCAAAGTCGATGAGGTTGAACCTGAGTTCAACTCCTGATTCTGCAATTGAAGCTGTTGGGAAAGTTCTGAATCTACGCATTCGGAAAGCTGAACGTGATTTCTATTTCGAACACTTGGTCGAAGGCGGACCGAGCGACGCTACTGAAGGTAAACAGCGTCAATTGGCGTCGCTACTCACAGAAACACTCATTGACCCTTCTTTTCATTGGGCTCCAACTACGATTCGGCAACTTGCCAAGGCCGCGAACAGTCGTGGTGGCGATTGGCAGCCGTTGGTATTTGATCTGGAACAAATCCGAATAACAGAGTCTGTGCTAGCGCCAACGTCGCTTCTCTTTGATTACCTTCTTGGCTCCGATGGCTGTCCAATCAAAGAGGTCGCGGCTTCAATTGAAAAGCAATGGGGTGAAGGATTGTCGACGATTGAATCCGAATCGCTCGACAGCATGCACGGCCAGTGGAGTGGAGGAGATACTTCCGTGGGCGATCGCTGGGTTGCGATTGGACATGCAATGTGCAGTGGACGTTTCATTGACGCAATCGAACACCTGGCGCAGCAAA
>JAYVHC010000651.1:0-1613 GCA_043771575.1 Planctomycetia bacterium | reverse complement strand
CGTGCAGAGTTTATCGGCGAGCGCTGTGCGGATACCGTCGCCGACTTCGCGTTCGTTTCCGTAATCGCAGGCGGCATCGAGATGTCGATAGCCAATTTTAATGGCTTGCTGCACAATTGCGCCAGCATCTGCGTTAGCGATTTTCCACATTCCCAAACCGACGCTCGGAAGAGCTGCACCACCAACCACTAAAACACTGTTATTTGATGACATGATGACTTCTAAATCCGCAGCGAAAGAACAAATGAACGTGGAGCCAATAACGCTACATCCAACTCTTATTTTAGGGTTTAGAGTAGTACCACTGTCTCAATTTCTCCGGAAATGATTGGGACAATCGTTCTTCACTCAATCCGGGAACTTAAAATCTAAGCTGGACAATGCACACCCCTTAGGGCCAAAGGCCCGGCAGTTTGCAACTCTAGCTGCAACAGTCCCAAGCACTGAATCAAGGCAGGCTACATGATCCGTTTCACGCATTAACCGAGTAACTTGGCGGAAAACTTATGTCCGCATTGGGAGATGATGGCGGCAACGGCTAGTTCGACTTCTTCACTGTTCAGCGTACGATCCATGCTTTGGAAATGCAGGGTCAACAACGTCCGCTTCTTGTTGACGCCGTCTTTCTGCGGGTCGCGGTAAGTCTCACGATAGCTGATGGACTTTAAGAATTCGCCCCCTGAGGCGCGGCAGGCGGCTTCTAAGTCGCTCCACCGCAAAGGTTCGTCAACCACAAAATTGAGATCCCGGGCGACCGCCGGAAAGGCGCTGACTGCGTCGGCGCGACGCACTTCCTCGAGCGACCGTGTTAGTAGATCAAAATTGAGTTCAGCAGCGGCGACGGGTTGCTCCAAGGCGAGTCTGGATTGGATTTTTGGATGGACCAGGCCGACATAGCCCAGCACCTCACCGTCCAATTCCACTCGCTGCGAGCTGCCCGCGGCAAAGCCGGGATGATCGAATACAACCCACTGCACCTGAGTTTGCTTGCTGGCGATTTGGCCGATCAAATCTTCAACCACCCCTTTGACGGGTGACAAATCACTCCAGCCGACCAGAGCCAACACCGACTGCTCCCGTGGCAATAATGTGCCTGCTGCGTCTGGGATGAAGACCGTGGCAACTTCATACAACTGAGCGTCGCGAACCGACTGCGATTGGTTAGTGTATTTTGCAGCGAGCAGACTTGGGAGAATGGCGCGGCGCAAAAACTTGGCTCCGATTAGGAGCGGAATCTCGGTTGTCAGTGCTGGAGCATCCGTCCAGACGCTACCGCATTGGTCGAGTTGTTCGGTGACGACGCTCGGTGTCATCGCCTCATCAACGCCATAGGCGCACAATACATTCCGAGCGCGGCGAATCGCGATATCTTTAGGCCGTTGCGCGGCAACGGCAAGAGGTACAGCGACGTCTTCAGGGATCTTTTCGTAACCGTAAATGCGGGCGACTTCTTCGATCAGATCGACTTCGCGTTGCAAGTCCGCACGCCAACTGGGTGGCGCGACGCTCATGGTCGATGGATTAATGGTTGAGACTTGGCACCCCAGGGCCGCGAGAATGCGCTCCGTTTCTTGCGTCGAGATGTCAATACCAAGAATGCGTTCAATCTGCGC
>JAYVHC010000650.1:0-7773 GCA_043771575.1 Planctomycetia bacterium | reverse complement strand
GCTATCGACGATCTGGTGAAGGAGAGTCGACCGATTCGAATGAACTGTCCGTTCGAGCTTATCCGATGAGCGGCACTCCAGTGGATCGCTCCTACGAATCGATGGATGAAGAATGGCCGGACTCTCACTACGATGGTCAATGCTTCGAACTAGATCGACCTGCAGGCAAGCGGCCAGAAGCACTGGCTCAAGATTCTGCGTTAGTTTTTTTGCCTAGCAACCCTTCGGCTGGTCGAACGAAGCGTTCATCTCAGCCGAGGAATTCAGATTTAGCAATCTGTGAACTGAGCGAAGGGGAACTCGACTCAGTCCTGAATGAGTTCGTCGTTCCAAATCCTTGATGCGAGAAATATTTTGATATTGAAGAGACTGTACCGTAGCCGAAGTCGTGAGACACGATTGTGTAGCCGAAGTCGTGAGACTTCGGAGGCAGTTGTGATGCTTAGAAGTCTCACGACTTCTGCTACGACTGGTCTTAAAAATCGCAATTTTTTGGAAACCTGAACATGAAAACTTTTTCGATCACTTCGATGGCGTTGACCGTCACTCTCTGGTGCACCTGTGTGCAATCCGCAGTCATCCAGAATGGAGACTTTTCAGTGACCGGAATCACCCCAGACCCTTTCGCCCTATGGACAACGAACGACTCGCTCTTCGACCGTCCCGCAGATGGCGGGGGTTTTGCATTGTTCGCAGATAGAGGTGCCGTGGGAAGTAGCCAATTGGCCCAAGCCTTCGGTTTTTCGAACGCTGGACTAAGTCTCTCCTTCGAATTGAAGATAAGTAGGGTCATCGGCGGAACTATTGGAGGTCCTTCCGATAGTTTCCAAGCCACGCTATTTGACAGTCTGTCGACTGAGTTGTTTCCTTCCAATGCGCCGCTCTTCACAGCGTTTTACGGCATCGACAACGACGGTGTTGCCGAGTTTTTCGATCCTCATTTCGTGACAAGCACCGACCTTGGCGGCGGCTTCAAGAGAATTACTTTGGATCTATCGTCCCTCGCCCCTCAGAATTTGGCTATCGATTTCCTCCTGAACGGTTCAGACGATGGCCTTTTCACGAGCGTTGCTCTCGATAATGTTGTCTTGAATCAAGCCACCGTACCTGAGCCAGGCGGAATGCTTTTGTGGCTTTTACTTGGAGGTACCGTACACGTGTGTCAGCGACGGTTACCTAGCCGTCAATTAACACCAATTTAACTTTAATCGCGTGCCCCACGGGCCGGGGGCAACGCCGGCAATGCCCCAGGAAGAGATGCCCGGTAGCAGCCAAGGGCCATCGGCCCGAGATATCATTGTTTGCCACCGATTGCTAGCAGAAAAATCTCCCTTTCGGCTAGCGAGTAAAAATACTATTGTCCAAATCGGAAAATTTCCGTCCTTTTTCTCAAGGGGAGAACTGTCATGTTCAGCGCACTGGATGTGAGTACAAGCGCACTGGTTGCTCAGCGCATTCGACTAAACACTATTTCCGGCAACATCGCTAACATGACTTCATTGCAGAATGAACAAGGCGAGGCGGAGCCTTATCAAGCGCGGCATGTGATCTTTCAAACCGACGAACAACTGCCTTCCGACGAAGCGCCGGGTGTGAAGGTTTCCTCCGTCGAAACTTCGGCAAAGGAACCGCTTTATCGCTATCAACCCGACCATCCATTAGCCGCTAAAGAGGGTAAATGGAAGGGCCATGTAGCGTATCCCAACATCAATCTAAACGAGCAATTTGTCGACGCGCTCGAAGCGACTCGATCATACGAAGCCAATATTGGTGCGATGGAGATTACAAAAAATCTCGCCCGCCAATCGCTGTCAATCCTAGCCTAGGTATATGTGAGAGTGATGACTTAAGTTGATTTCATCAGCCGGGAGGCATTAGCCAAATCGCACTCATTTTGCGTGATATCACGTAGGCGAGTCTCTCCGAGACGCGCAATAACCGAGATAAAATCGCGGTGTCCGTCTCGGAGAGACGGACCTACGTGCCTAAAGTGAGCGCCCGCTGGCCAATGAAACTTTGTTTTGACGATCGTTCATTATTAAAAGGAAAGCTCTATGGAAGCGATTGGTCGAGTAGGCCCGCAGCGGTTGAATATGCCGTTGTTCGATCGCCTTACCAAAGCCAATCACTCTCCAGGTACTGAAGGACCGGCGAGCTTCATCGAGTTAATGCAAGCCGGTGTGGCCAACGTTAATTCGGCGCAGAACAACGCGACGGCTCAAGTCAACGACATGATGACCGGCGGTGATGTTTCCCAAGTCGAAGTGTTCACGTCAGTTCAAAAAGCGGACATGGCCTTTCGCATGTTGGTCCAAGTGCGAAACAAACTAATGCAAGCCTATGAAGAAATTAACGCAATTCGAATTTAGGAAAATACGTCATTTTACCGCGTAGGCATCGGCGCTCGGTTAAACGAAGACGCGGCCCGTTGGGCACGCGGGTAACGAAAACGCGGCCCGCTGGGCTGGGCTTGGTAAATCGCCGGGCCTGTGGCCCGAAAAGACAAGCTTAAGGAAATCCCTCGCTTATGCGTTGGGTTAGGAAAACCTCGAACATAGCCTTGTAAGTACATATGAATCCACTGAACCAAATCACCAAGCAGATTTCCGACTTGATCGCCTCGATGACGCCGTCGTCGCGCATTATGGCTGGCCTGTTGTTTGCGACGATTGTCGTCAGCTTGGGGTGGATCATCTCGGTGCAGCAAAGCACGTCTTACGAGTACTTGCTCGGCGGTTCACCGCTCACTGAAGAGCAATTAACGCAGGCCGAACAGGCCTTCGGAGTTGCAGGCTTGCCGGATTACCAGCGTGAAGGACTACGAATTAAAGTCCCTAGGGACAAAAAGGATGTTTACCTCAAAGCGCTTTCCTCGGCTGATGCTGTGCCAGAAGGTTGGCATACCGCGCTTGAACGTGCGCAGTTGTCCTCGAATCCATTCGAATCCCTGGATCTGCTTGGCCGTCGCGAAGAGGCTGCCCATGAAAAAGAGTTGGCGCGGATCATCGAACGTATCCCGTCGATCCATTTTGCGTCCGTCGAATATGATGAACATCGGCAAGGATTCGCGCGCAACATCGAACGAACGGCCAGTGTCCAGGTGCAATCGTCGGGTTATAAACCGGTCGACAAAAACCTGCTTCGAAACATCGCGCATATGACATCCTCCTATTTCGCAGGCCTCAAGCCGGAAAATGTCACCGTCATGGACCTGGGCGGCACAAATCTATATAAGGGCAGCAGCAATCCAAACGCAGCCGATCAAAATCCGCTGCTTCAAGCTCAATCCGACTGGGAACAGAAGTACTTTAACCAGATTCATCCATTGCTGGATAACTACGGCGAAGTGCGAGTAGCGGTCGGAGTCGAAATTGACCCTACGCTCCAAAAGGAGTCCGAGCAACTGAAGTACGACCCGACGGTCACGACCTTGCAATCGCAGACTAGCAAGAAAGACACCGAGAACAGTAAGCTTCCGCCAAGTGGTCGACCTGGAACCGATTCGAACGCGATCTCGAATACATCTCAGTCAGTGGCTGATGCTAAGACTCCACAGCAACAGTCAAAGGCCAAAGAGATCGCCGAGAACGTTAACGGAGTTGCCGGCCACGAAGCGACTGCGACCACTCAAGCGGGTTTGGTACCTACCAAAGTTTCAGTGACTGTGGGTCTTCCCGAGTCTTACTATCGAAAGCTGTGGGTGCTGCGAGCGATGGCGAAGGACAGCAAATTGACCAAAGAAGCCGACGTCCCTGCCATGGCTGACGAAGATATGAAAAAGCTGAAAGATGAAGCTGAGGCGTCCGTCAAAAGCGCTATCAGTGGCGTACTGAAACAAGTGCGTGAGGGCGACGATCGCTTTCCGATGGTTACAGTCTACAACTATGCGGACTTTCCTTTGCCGGAGATTCCCAAACCAGCCATGTCGGCAATGGCAATGGGCTGGCTGGCAGAATCGTGGAGCACGGTCGCCTTGCTGATCGTCGTCATGACCACTCTGTTGATGATGATGGGCTGGGTCAAGACTCAGACCACTTCACCGCGCGATCGCGAGTTTGCTCAGGGTTTTGGAATCGAAGTCCCAGCCAGCGCCAGTGACGAACTGGATCTTGGCGAAACCGGCAGCGAGGCCAAGTCAGAAGTGGTTGCCGCCGAAAGACCAAAGTTCCAAGTCACCGGAGGCGAGATGAAAGAAGACCTTTCAAATCTGATTAAGGAGAACCCCGAAATCGCTGTCAATCTACTCAAAGCTTGGATTGGCGACGCCGCCTAAAGTGCAGAGCGATTGTCCCCATCGCTCATTGAGTGTTTGCATTAAGTAGACGCTCATCAGCACGCAAACAGACTTTCTGACGCTGCGAATCGCTGAGGCTTCTGTAAAGCTGCATAGGCAGCGAGTCCGTTTTTGCTTCGTACGCATACGTAGGCCGGAAAATGCCACCGAGCTGTGAGTAAGCCAGAAGCTCGCTCCGCGACTCGACTACGCTCGCGAAAACGAAGGCCGATAACCAGACACTGGCTCCGAGTTGCGGAGCAACTCGGCCACCTATGAAAAAACCACAGCCTCGAAGGGATGACAGCGCAATGTTTCTGGCATCCCTACAGGATGCATCGTTGCTTTTCATCGTTCACCGGTGGTGGCGCAGCGCTTACCACCGGCTAATGTCTAGAATCGCTGCGCGATTAGTACAAAAGCGCGCAACTGCAAAACGCGGCGGCACCGTCAGCGATTCCATTTACAAATTGCTTCCGGAAACTACATTTTCCCGGACACTTTTCTTTCAGCGACTCAATTCGACTCGCGTGCTGGCAGGATGGTAGTAGAATTTTACCTTCAGAACTCGGTTCACAGACACTGGCCCATGGGAATCTAAATGAACGAAGAAGTACTCCAGCAGGTGCAATTGGTTTACGGCGTAGAAAATTGGTCGGCTGGCTATTTTGACATCAATGCTCGTGGGCACATTATTGTTCATCCCTCGTCGGGCGATCAACGTTACGCCGACCTGAAGGAAATTGTCGATCACCTAGTGCTGAAGCGCGATCTGCAACTGCCGCTGCTCATCCGTTTCCCGCAAATCCTCAGTAGCCAACTTCGAACGCTCACTGCTGCCTATCAGTCTGCAATTGCCGAGTTTGAATACTCGGGGCAACATTATCCGCTGTTTCCGATGAAAGTGAACCCGCGCCGCGAAGTGGTTGAAGAGTTTCTCCGTGAAGGAGCGCGATGTCGTGTTGGCTTGGAATGCGGCTCGAAGGCGGAGTTGTTCGCGGCGATCGCGCAGGAGCAAAGTCCGGAATCACTGCTGTTGTGCAATGGCTTTAAAGACGAATCGTTTGTGCGGACAGCATTGCTGGGCGTGCAAGCCGGCAAGCGGGTGACGATCGTCGTCGAGAAACTCAACGAACTGCGCATGATCGTCAAGCTGGCGCAGCAATTGGGAACCGCACCGTGGATTGGACTGCGAGCCAAGTTGTATTCGCGAGGATCCGGCAAGTGGGCTTCATCAGGAGGCGATTCAGCCAAGTTCGGATTGACCACGTCGGAGATTCTCGAGTGCGTGCGGATGCTCAAGGACGCCAAGCTCGATTCGCAACTGAAACTCATGCATTTTCACATCGGTTCGCAAATCACCGACATCAAACGGGTGAAAAATGCCATGAAAGAAGCGGCACGCGTATACGCCAAGCTGCGACAGATCGGTTGCGGAATCGAGTTCCTGGATATCGGCGGCGGCTTGGGAGTCGATTACGATGGCTCGAAGACTCGCTGGGATTCAAGTGTAAATTACACCGTCCAAGAATTCGCCAACGATGTGGTGTACAACTTGAAAGTGATCTGCGACGAAGAGAATGTACCGACGCCGAACTTGGTGACTGAGAGCGGACGCTTTATGACGGCCTATCACGCCGTGTTCATTACTTCGATTCGCGATGAAATCGAAACATTTGCTGACGACCAACCTGTAGTCACGATCGATGATGACGATCCGCAAGTCATTACCGAGATGAAAGCGCTGTGCGATTCAATCAACGTGAAAAACTACGTCGAGTATTATCACGATACGCTTGAGTTGAAAGATGAATTGCACACCCAGTTTAATCTGGGCTTAATCAGCCTTGAAGACCGAGCCAAAGGCGAAGTGCTCTACTGGGAAATCTGTGCTCGAGCTCTGCATGAGTCCCAAGCGGATCGCTTTCCGGCGGAAGAATTCGAGCAGCTCAAAGGCATTTTGGCTCAAAAGTACCTCTGCAACTTTTCTCTATTCCGTTCCGCACCGGACAGCTGGGCGATTGGCCAGTTGTTTCCCATCGTACCAATTCATCGCTTGGATGAAAAACCGACGGACTACGCAACGTTAGTCGATGTAACCTGTGATAGCGACGGCAAGATTGATCGCTTTGTGGATTTGAAAGATGTCAAGGAAACGCTGGAGCTGCATAACTGGGACGAATCATCACCTTATTATCTGGGGATCTTCCTGGTCGGTGCCTATCAAGAAGTCATGGGCAGCCATCACAACCTGTTCGGCCATCCCAACGAAGCCCAAGTTGTGATCGATAACGAAGGCCGTTTCCACGTCACCAAGATCATTCCTGGTAGCCGAATTCACGACATGATGAATTTCGCCCGCTATGATCGAGCTCAGTTGTGCGAATCCTATCGCCGGCAGTTGGCGGTCCAAGTAGCCGAGGGAAAGCTAACTCCGGCTAGCGCCGATGGCCTGCTCCAAGAATACGATTCCGTCGCCGATCGCACCACTTACCTGGAGTAGTCTGCTAACTCAGCAAAGGTAGGGTGCGTTTCTGACGAGCACTCTGATACGCGGTATCGACAATTCGTTGCCCCAGCCGACTGAGTTCGGGCGAAAGTGGCCCCTCGATGGACAAGTTGTGCTGAAGGCAATGCACAAGATACTGTACTGGGTTTTGGTTCGGTGCATCGAGTTGATCTGCTAAGACTTGCACGCCAGCGGGGTTCGCACGATCCTGCACCAAGACAGTTGATTCGTAATCATACGAGCTGATCGTCCCTTCGGTTCCGACCAAAACAAAGCCGCACTTGGGTTGCGGTTGATGCACCCAAGGATCAGTATAAGTTCCCCACCGCGTTTCAAACTTGCTGACACCGAATTCGTAACGCGCGATGGTAATCGAATGCTCATCGACTTCGAGCCCCGCTGGTTCATCGCAGACGCACGTCACTTCGATCGGCACTCGGCCACCTAAGAACCACGAACCCAGCGTTACGCCGTATCCGAGGTAATCGAGTAACGATCCGCCACCTTGCTGGCGACTATAAAACCAACTGTTGGGTTTCTCGCGGACAACCTCTTCGGCCGTCAATTCGACTTTTCCAGCGGTATGCCACAGGGGGCCTCGATTTCCGTCGTAATAATGAACTTCGATCAATTCACCGATGCGGCCTGCGTCGATCAATCGCTTAGCGGTTCGATGAGTGGGTACCCAAACCAAAGGCCAATTGATCACGAGCTTCACGTTATTTCGCTGACACGCATTGACAATTCGGTCCGCATCAACCAAGCAAGCAGCCATCGGCTTCTCAAGCAACAGCGGCAAGCCTGACGGTGCCAAACGTTCGACCCATAATGCATGGTCGCCAGTGGACGGGCAAAGAATTATTAGATCTGGCCGAGTCCGTTCAATGCACTGTTGCCAATCGGTGAACAATTGGTCCGAAGTTAAGCCAAGATCGCGCTGTGCAGGCGTCAGCCGATGTGGCTGAGCATCACAAATGCCGACAACCTCGCA
>JAYVHC010000649.1:0-5106 GCA_043771575.1 Planctomycetia bacterium | reverse complement strand
GACGATTTTATGTCTCGCATCGTAATTGCGAGCGAAATTAAGCCTGAGGCGCTAGCCGATTTCCGATTAAGCGATTTTGGAGATCGGCTAGCGCCTCTGGCTCCAAAAAACAAAGTCTTTGCATGATGACACACTGCGGAACGCCCGCATGCGTGGTGGCGTTCAGCGAGAAGTGTCGAAAATACTTGTCTTTATCGAGTTAGGTTAATTGCAAGTATTACGCTGTGGTAGAGCGTTTAGGGCCATGGGGGTAGAATGCCTACCAGCGATTGTCCATAAAACTCTCAGCGAAGTATTTAAAGTCCATGAAAGTTCGACGATGCTAAAGAGACTGGAGCGATGGTCTCGTTGGGCGATTTTCGTGATGTTGTTCCTGTTGCCTTGGGCAATCTATGGAGTCTTCCATTTGCCGGTGGGTGCTGCGGCGCTGCATAAATGGTTGCCTGAAGGAAAACCCGAACGTCAGCGCTACGAGCGATTTCTAGCAACTTTTGGCAACGATCATTTCTTAATTGTCTCCTGGGACGGCTGCCGTGAAGATGATCCCCGCCTCGATGCTTTTCGCGAACTCGTTGTCGCGGAGACTCGTTCAGCCGAACGGTATATTGAATCTGTTTTGACGACCGGCGATGTTCTGGAGATTCTAACTTCGGCGCCACTGAAACTGCCGCCCCGAGAAGCCGCTTCGCGTCTAAAGGGCTTTTTGAAGGGAGCCGATGGTACCTCTGCCGTGGTCATTCGTTTTACACAACAAGGAATTGCGAACCAGAAAGCTTCGATAGCTCTGGTATTTCAAGCGGCGGAGCAAGTACCGAATTTAGGGCGAAAATCGCTGCGTATGGCAGGTTCTATTTATGAAACCTTTGCTGTCGATGAGGCTTCGGAAAACAGTCTGAAGAGGCTGGTTTTACCGTCGTGCTGCTTAGGCATGTTGCTCTCGTGGGTTTGTTTGAGGAGCGTTCGCGCGGCGCTGGCTGTATTGTTTATCGCCGGCGTCGGTCAGTTGCTGTCGATTGCAATCGTCTATTACAGCGGCGGTTACTTTAGCGCCGTGTTGATCGTCTTGCCAACACTCGTGTTCATGTTGACGCTGTCGGGTGCAGTGCATTTGATGAGCTACTATGGGGACGTATCTCGATGGCATAAGAATCACTTGGGAAGCCGGGCGATGCTGTTGGGATTCAAGCCGAGTTTGCTGGCTAGCATGACAACGTCGCTGGGCATGGCCGCGTTGACTACTAGTCAACTCGCCCCGGTGCGTGAATTTGGTTTATATTCTGCCGTTGCACTCAGCGTCGCGACCCTGTTTATGCTGCTCGGATTTCCAAAAATCGCTGATTGGTTTTGCGGCAGTGGCAAGCATAGCGGCGATGAAGGCATGGTGGACTCGGTGAATACACCGAATCTATCCGATGCCGCCACGCACCCGGCTCATGTGTCGCCGCGCGGGCAAGCCTATGTGCGATGGCTGGTGAAGTATGCTAACGTGGTTGCAAGTGTGGGTTTGATATTGATGGTCGTCAGCTTCATCGGCTTTCTAAATCTAAAATCCTCCACCAAGTTTGGTGATATGTTTCCGCGCAGTAGTCCCATTGTGCGCGATATGGCGTGGGTTGAAGAGCATCTTGGGCCGATCGCGTCGGTAGAGGTATTGTTAAGTTTCAAGCCCGACTGCGAACTTGATTTATATGAACGTGTCGCCTGGGTGGACCGCGTGGCCAAGCAGATTCGTAGCAGCTCTGATGTCGGCGGAGTCATGTCTGCACTTACCTTCCTGCCGCCACAACCCACTTCAGGTTCGATGCGCGACGTCGTCAGGCGCAGCGCGATGCGCAAGTTGTTGGAAAAGAACTTGTCAGCACTCGAAGAGAATGGTTGGGTGGGTGAATCAAAGGATGCGCAAGTTTGGCGAGTTACGGCGAAGGTCTCAGCCATCGCTGACGAAAACTACGGCGTATTGGTTGATCGCATTCGCGGCCAAGTTGACAAAGTTGTCCTGGCCGAGGGCGAGTCTTTGGTTCCTTTCACTGTCGAATATACGGGGTTATCTCCTGTGATGCACGAAACGCAGTTGATGTTGCTGCGCGATTTAGGAGCCAGTTTTACGACTGCTTTTTTGCTGATTACGCCTGTAATGATGTTGATCGCACGAGGGTTTTGGGCGGGTTTGCTGATCATGATTCCTAACGTCCTGCCAGAGACGCTTGTATTTGGCATGATGGCTTGGTTAGGTTTTCAACTGGATGTGGCAGGCATCTTGACCGCTAGTGTGGCTATGGGCATCGCTGTCAACGATACGCTGCATTTTGTGAATTGGTACGCTCGACGATTGTCCTTGGGTGATGATCGGGCTGAGGCGATCGCCGACTCGTTGACCAGCTGTGCAGCCGCCATGTTTCACACCATGCTGATTAGTTGCTGTTCGATGCTGCCGTTTCTGATGGCTGAATTTATGCCGACTCGCCAGTTCGCTTGCTTGATGATTGCGATGCTCAGCAGTGCGCTGCTAGGCGATCTTGTTTTGCTTCCAGCTTTGCTGTTAAGCCCGCTTGGTTTGTGCTTAGTTCCAAAACGCAAACGGATCGTCGAAGCGGTTTGACAGAATCCTAGCCGATGCTCAGATCGAGTCGCTGGCGATGGTGCTTGGGAATAGCGCTGAACGCAGCACTGTATGCGGGTTCAAGCGGCAAGTTGACGTAGCGTTCGCTGTCAAGAAACAACGGCATGACAGGCAGTGGCATTCCGATGGCCATGGGTTCCACATAAGCAACGGGCGGACTAATCGCATGGTACGAAACCGCGGTCATTTTTCTTGGATCGGGGAAACGGAAGAGAGATGACGGATCAATCTCATTCCAGATTGCGCCGTGTATCCCTTGCGGATCAAGGCTTCCAGGCGCATAAGGGTCCACTATCAGCAAGTGCACACCCTGTTCTATGACGCTGCACACCTTGTCGAGAAAACGATCCAACATTCGTCGGCTTGATTTATTGCCCGACGACAACAACTCAATATAAGCCACTAGTCGGTCGCCTGACGTATGCCGAATAGCCAATCGATTCCGTCGCTCTCCGTATACTTCGGCTTCAGAAGCGGTTTGCGTTAAAGTAACTGTTGGTTGCACCTTGGTAAGCAATGCTGTTCCGCCAAGGCCCTCTTCACTCTCGTTGGTTGCTTTCGGAAAGTTGCTATCGAACTCAAGTGTTAAAATATCTGGGCCGGTTTGACCCGCGACCTGTTCAGACTCAGCGTAGTAAGATTCAGGCAACAAGCCGTTATTGAGCGCTCTCGCAAGTTCCGCGATCCAGGCGGTGTGAAACCCGTGAATCGTCCCGGCAGAAACGAGCGTCCAGTTATGAAGCGGCATCTATTTGGCTCCATCGAAAACTCAACATTCAAAAACTTCGATTATTCATTATAAACAAAGCTGACATTTCTTGCCGAATGCCACCAACTCGAGGATTCGCAGCGAAAATTGAGAAGTTACCTCACTTCGGCCACAACAACTTAAAAATTGAAGTATTCACGGTGTACGCGGCCACAACCACGATCGAAATGACTGCGACCCACAGGAGGATGTCAACGATGGCAAGGGGTTTTAGGCGCGGATCTACACGTCGATAGCGAAAAAACACCGTCGCGATTGCGATCATGGGCAAGGTTGCGGCTTGCGCGATTCCGCCGATAGTGACCATGAGACCCGGCTTTTGCGCAAATATGTAAAACACCAGCGCAAGCGTTGGAAAGAACAAACAGAATCGTCGGATCAAGCGCGCGCGCGCTTCGGGTGTGGTGACCTTCGTAAAGCCAACCAAGTTGAGGAAGTCGACCGTCAGGCGGCTGTTGCCAGCGCACGACAAATAGAGCGTTTTGAAAAGCACTGCACCCGCTCCGATGAGAAAAACTAGTCGCGCCCATTGGCCAAAGGGGGCGACATACATCTTCGAAAGGGTATCGATCAGTTCGGTGCCTTCCGGTACAAGTCCTTGCGGATGCAACACAGCGGCGCCCATCATGTAAAACGCCACCGTGGAAACGGTGAACACTACCATGCTGATCCAAGCATCGAGATACATGACTCGAATCCAACCTTTGGCGCGTCGTTCCCATTCAGGCGAGCCATCAGCGTATCCGACGTAACGAGCGTAGCCTTTCTCGAGACACCAATAGGGATAATAGAACAGCTCCGTCGCTCCGACACCGGTGATTCCAAAAACGGCGAAGGCGGATGCGATACCATCGGGAGGAATTCGAAACATGAGTCCTACTTTGACAGCTTCAAAACGCACGGGAAAATCGGTTGCGCCAAGCGAAGCTGCGGCAACGACAGTGATCAGCGTCACGCTGACGACGATGACCGTAGTCAGCCACTCGATGCGTCGATAGCTACCACCGTATATCAGTGCGATCGTGACTAGGCAAACAGTGATCGCCCACGGAAACTCACGACGCTGGTGAAAAAAAACGGCCGCATCGGCGGAGATGTTACTCGCAATCACTGCGCATCCGTCGGCGAACTGCGGAAAAACTAGATTAAGTGCCTGGCCGATGGTGCCTGTCATGCCGCCCAATTGAAAGACTGTGCAGAAGAGCATGATGAACCACCACCACAGCAACCAAGTACCAGGTATGCCGAGAATGCGTATCTCTTGCAGCGCACCGAGCGTCGGCTTGCCCGATGAAATCGCGTAGCGACCGAGTTCGACTTGGACGAAGACCTTGATCACGCAACTGAAGAGAATCAACCACAAGAATACAAATCCGTGCTTGGCGCCTAAACCGGTGGTCAACAGCAACTCGCCCGAGCCGACGATCGTGCCGGCCAGAACAATCCCAGGTCCGATTTTGCGCAGCGCGGCCCACATCGTGGCTGGCGGTTCTTGGATTTCCTCCGGTGGAAGGGCGTAAGGATCGTAGGCTATCGCTTCGTCATTCATCGTTCACAACTTTCGTCACAGAGTCGCCTTAACTGATTGGGCAACAGTATTACATAAGTTTGGTCGCCGCGGTGGGTTGTTTAGCTGGACGGGCGCAATGTTCAGATTTCACGACCGCGACTGGGTTGGCAGCTCCCTATCTTTGGCCCCGCGAAAAGACAGGTCGGG
>JAYVHC010000648.1:0-2068 GCA_043771575.1 Planctomycetia bacterium | reverse complement strand
TGCCGCGGGTGACGCTGGGGGCGCGCTGGGCACCGCTCATTTCATCTGGCATCAATTGCTCGACCAACCGCGAACGCCACAGTCACCTGACGGTCAACGCGGATCCTTCCTCGGCCCTGCATTCTCCGATGCAGAAATCTGCTCTGTGCTCGAACAGCAACAGGCTGTTTTCCAGCGTCTTGAATGCAATGAACAGTTGTGTGATGCAGTTGCAAAGTTGATCGCGACCGAAAAAGTCGTCGGTTGGTTCCAAGGTCGCATGGAGTTTGGACCGCGCGCGCTCGGTGCTCGCAGCATTTTCGCTGACGCGCGCAGCCCGCGCATGCAATCCATCATGAATCTGAAGATCAAGTTTCGCGAATCGTTTCGCCCCTTCGCGCCGATCGTTTTGCAAGAGCACGTTGACCAGTACTTCGAAATGCGCCCGCACGAAGACAGCCCTTACATGTTGCTGGTTGCTCCCGTGTGCGTTCACCGCCGCTTGCCGAAGACTGTTGAGACCAATGCTGCGTTCGGGATCGAGCGACTCAATCTTGCGAGGTCCGATATTCCGGCGGTAACTCACGTTGATTATTCGGCTCGCGTCCAAACGATTGATCGAGTCCGCAACCCGCTCGTCCATCTTTTACTAGCTCGCTTTCATGAATTGACAGGGTGCGCAGTGATGATCAACACGAGCTTCAATGTCCGCAGTGAGCCGATCGTCTGCACGCCGCTGGATGCCTATCGTTGCTTTATGATGACCGATATGGATGCCCTGGTTGTTGGTAAGCAACTGTTACTCAAAGCTGAACAACCCATGCCGGCGGATCCTGAATCGCGTAGGAAATACTTGAAGCAATTCGAACTGGACTAGAGAAAGCGGACCGTATGCGCCTCATTGAAATCAATTGGTCACCCTCTCACAGGCAACTCCGCCAATTCGGCTGGCTGTGCTTGATTGCTTGGCCGCTGTTGGGTTGGTTGTGGCGAGCGAGTCCGACGGGCATTACGATGCTCTTTGGTACTGCGTGCCTGGTAGTTGCATTTGCCTATTGGCAACCGCGAATCATTCGGCCGTTATTTGTGGGTATCATGGTACTCGCGGCCCCGATCGGCATGATCGCTGGCGAATTGTCGATGCTATTGATCTATGTCGTGATTTTTTTGCCAATTAGTCTTATGTTTCGAATCGTGCGTCGCGACGCATTGCAGCTTAGAATAGACCGCGAAGCCGAGTCCTATTGGCAGGGAAAAACTGACCCCAAAGATGTCGCGAGTTACTATCGACGTTATTGAATGAAAGCAAAATGGCCGATCCCGATAGCAAGAACAAATTCGAACAAGAAGGTGATGCAAAGCCACAAACGTTGGTTCAGGAGTTCGTGCAATTCATTGTCGAAAATAAGAAATGGTGGATGATTCCCATCCTGCTTTCGTTCGCTTTGATCGGTTTGTTGGTGGTTCTCAGTTCGACGGGCGCGGCTCCGTTTATCTACACCCTGTTTTGATCCACCTGCGAACTGGCTTGCAAGGCGTTTTGGGAGTTGTGAAGTGAATCAAGTCGACTCCAAAGTGCACCCGTCAACGCGACCACAACTTGAACGCCTTGGGCGACGAATGGGTTGGTGGCTACGGACTGTAGTCGGTGCGACTTGCGTCGGCTGCGTGACATTGGCAGTCAATAGCCTACGCGGCAGCGCTACGATATCCAAGCTGGACGTTGCAATTCCCACAGTGCTCGTGGTCACCCTGGCCTTGGTGGCGATGCCTGGCCGAGTGGCGACTCGGATGCGCCAAAAAGCTGCGATACTAGCCTTCGGCATGGCAATCGCCGCAGCATTGCTGGAGAGTTACGTTCGAGTCTTTGATCCTTTCCCAATTCTGCTGCGTGCGGGAAGGATCGATTTGCCGGCCAATCAAAAGAAACAATTCTCGTCCGGAGGCCTGGCTGGTCTGGATGCAACTATTTCGGTCAGCTTTAATTCGCTCGGGTTTCGCGGTCCCGAGCCACCGCAGAAATGGAGTGAACACCTCACAATCATCTGCGTCGGAGGGAGCACCACACAGTGTCTCTATTTGTCGGATG
>JAYVHC010000647.1:0-11919 GCA_043771575.1 Planctomycetia bacterium | reverse complement strand
CGTGAAGCCAAATGTGATTGGAGTGGACGATGATACCGCCAGCTTTCTTGGTGATTGGGGCAATGAAATGCGCCACTACGACTCTGTATCATGATTTATTGCAAAACCCTTCGTTTACTTGCTACGAGAAGGAAGAAGGGCTATTCCTACACTCCGACTGGGAGCAAGCCCTCAGTCGCAGCACGCGCGATGTGTCAACAGCGGACTCAGGCTCAGGCGGCTTGTACGGGGAGATCTGCACCATGTACTCCATGCTGCCCGATGTCCCTGGAATACCTTCGCGGGTAGCCAAGCTTCTGGGCGACAAGGTGAAAATCGTTTATCTGGTTCGAAACCCGCTGCACCGGACGTTGAGTCATCATCAGCATTTTTTTAACTGGACTGGGAAAGGCATGATGGGCGGGAATATCAATCAGGAACTCGCATTGCACCCACAGCTTTTACACTACAGTTGTTATGGGATGCAGATTGAATCTTGGATAGCAAAATTTGGTCGCGATGCCATTCACGTTATGCGCTTCGAAGACTATGTGAGCGACAGACTAGTGGCACTTAAAGGCTTGTGCGATTTCCTGGGTGCTCGCGACAAATTCGGTCCACTCAGAGGAATGGGCGCGAACCGTGGTGAGTCCAGACGCGTCGCCGGCGCTGGAGTGCTGAGGTTGTATCAAACGGCAGTCTTTCACAAGCTGATTAAACCCTACGCACCCTCGTTTTTGCGAACTGTTTTGAGGGCGGTACTGCTCCGCAATGCCAAAACGACCGTTATCGCGCCTGCACCAGCGACGATCGACCAGATGCTGGAAGTTCTGGCTCCAGACGCAGAGCGATTTGAGAAACTGATCGGTGCTGGCAAGCCCCTGTGGGATTTAGCTGACACCGCACATCAATTAAAAATGCGACCAAGTTAAAATAAAGTAGCTCACGCTACGGCCTAGTTGCGAACATGATCCTTTAAATATTATGAACCCTACCACCACCCAAACAGACCTTAGTCTCATTCGTAGTTGGCGACAGAAGTCGGACTGGCAGGGAGCTATACAGACACGGCGGCGGCGATATCGAAGAATGATCAGCCTGTCTCATCACATCACATTCATGCTGGGCAAGCGGTTTCCTCAAACGGTTCCACTTATTTTTGTGTTGGGCTATCCGAAAAGCGGTACGTCCTGGGTCTGCCAACTGATTGCCGATTACATGCAGCTACCCTTTCCGCAGCACTCAATTCTGCCCATCGGATGTGCAGCCGTAGTTCATGGCCATGAAACTGTAACGTCAAAATATCCCATCGGTGTTTACGTCATGCGCGATGGAAGAGATGTTATGGTCTCCGCTTTCAATCATCTTCGTAATCATGCAAAAGCTGGCGGCAAGAGCAGGTGGAACACCGATTTCTTTAGATTTGCTCAGCTGGAAGGTGCGGTTGATAATTACGCTGCGCTGCCGCGATTTATCGAGTACAGTGCCACGCATCCGTTCGGCGCGCATCGAAACTGGGCGGATCATGTAAAGTCTTTCTACGCTGCGAAGAATCATCACTTTGGATTGGTCAGATACGAAGATCTTGTGGCCGATACGGTCGCCGCATTGAGTAAGACGATCTCGCAGCTGTCCGTCGATGAAGTGGATGCTGAGCAGATCGTACAAACGGCGAATAGATTCTCATTCGAACGATTAGCAGGGCGGGCATCTGGAAAAGAAGATCAGCAGTCATATCTGCGAAAGGGCGCAGCGGGCGACTGGCAGAATTGCTTTACCCAAGAATCGGCGGAAGTTTTCCAAAAGTACTTTGGCGACGCACTTGTCCAAGCGGGATATGAATCGACTACGGAGTGGATCAACGCTTGCAAACACGAAGGTCAGATGCAGTGACCTCAGCGATAACGCAATCCACGCTATCGAAGCGCCGCAAATCAACCAACCTCGCGCGCGTTCTAGCAAACTACGCTGGTTTGTTGGGCACCTTAATTGTAGTTTCTTGCTGGTCCGAATCCTTTTAAAGTTTGGCGAAGAAGCGTTCGGTATCATTTCGTTACTCGGTTCCGGCACGGGCCTGGGAGCGATCGTGCAAGAAACGGTTCGCGCAGGTACGGTACCAGTCCTCGGAAACGCTTTTCATGACCGTGATGTTGAGAGATTCAAGCATACGCTAAGTTCCGCGATGTTGGTCAGTCTGCTGGCGGCTATCGTTACCGTGCTGATTTACGCAGTTTTACTCCTGTGCATTCCACTGTTTCAAATCCCGGAGGAACTACATGCTGCGGCAGGGTGTTTTGTGATCTTGATGGGGCTAAGTTCCTGCTTTACAGTCGCCGCCTCGCCGCTGGTGAACATGCTAGCGGTTTCCGAGCGCATGACCGCGTTTAACGTCACTAACCTGCTGATGCGGCTCAGTGATTTGCTGGCGGGTGCAATCACGCTGTATGCGTTTAGTAGCCTGACGGCCGCGGACTCTATTGTCACCTATGGAATCCTCTTTACGGTGCTTGGATCAGCCGTGTTATTTGCCACCAGCGTCTATTCGATCCGTACCGAGCCGCGCATCGTAATGCGGCTGAGCTTGGTTAGATTACAGGAGGCAAAGTTGTTTACGAGATCTGCCGGATGGAATGCAGGTGTTAATTTTTCAATGAGCCTTTATTCCAAAGCTGATACAGTTATCTACAACTTATTTTTCGGACTTTTCGGCAGCATGGTGTTTGGAATTGCCAATCAATTGACGTTTTACGTCCGGCGAGCTGCATCGGGAATTGTGAACGGGATTGATGCCGTTTCGGCTCGAGTTTCGAATTCTGGGTCCGCGAATGACATGCTGAAGCTACTTGAGCGTTCGACATTTCACCAGGCATTGGTCATCCTACCGCTCTCCGCGTTGCAGATCATATTCACCAAAGAAATCGTGGGTTTTTGGGTTGCCGATAGACTCGAGTCGCCTGCTCAAAGTGCTCCTGTCATTTGCGCACTAATTCAACTATTGACCATTGGGGTGTGTGCGCGGAGTCTTTCGGATAGTTGGTTGAAGATCATGTCGGGCAACGACAAGGTGAGGTTGTATGCGCCGTGGATTTTCCTGGGTGGTATTTGTAATCCGATTATCGCGATTGTGGGGATTCGCTTTTCGAGCGAAGCGGCGAGTTTCTACGCGGCGCCGGTTGTTTTTTCCGCCCTACTTGTCATTGTACATTTAGGGATCATTCCCTGGGTCGTACGAAGTACGTACTCAGTTGAAGTGAAAGCAATCTATCTGCCATTTGTGCGGCCGTTGTTGGCGACAATTGCCGCGAGCGTGGTAGCGGTGTGTACGAAGGCCGTACTTGAGGACGGGAGGCTGCTACTCATTGCGCCCCTTTTGTTCTGCGCTACTTACAGTTTGCTGTGTGCGGTGTACGTACTGCCGGCTGAAGATCGTTCAAGACTATTGGGTGTTTTAGGTTTAAAACCGCTTGCTCGTAAGTTGATTCGATGATCCATTTAGCAGTCAGGCACTTCAATCGATCAAGCGGGGGTGGTTTCTTAGTAAACTCCGAGTTTACCGATGCGCTGAGAGCGAGTGAGCAATGCGTTTTGAGCACCTTTGATGGCTTACGCGACGTCAATCCGGCGGCCGATGCAACGATTTGCATGGGTACTGAAGCGTTCAAGAAGCCAGGAATTCCTTGTATCGTTTGGCCTCTCACGGTGGCACCGCTTGATCGAGAGGCTATCAAACTTGGTTGTACTTCTATTTCCTTTACTGTCAGGTATCGCCTGCTCAAGTTCAAAGTGTGGAGATCGCTTAGAAAAGCGGAAGCGCTTGTTTTTGACAGTCATTACGCCAGGGACTTGCACCGCTCTCATTTTCCTTGGCTCAACAAGCTGCCGACTTTGGCGATGGATCCGGGCGTTGTTCCACCGAAGGCCTTGCAAACGGGAGAGAGAGCGACGGCGATTCCAGGGCGCATCGTCATGGTCTCGCACTTGTATCCTTATAAGATGATATTGCAAGCGATTGAGGCCTTTCATTTGGTCATGGAAAAAGTTCCGCATGCCGAATTGTTGATTGTTGGCAGAGAGACGGACCCGACTTACGCCAAGCAGATCCGCGCCGCGATCGGCGATGAAAAACGCATTCAAATGAATGGCTTTGTACCTCCCGAGGATCTTGCAAAAGTTTATACGTCTGCAGAAGTTGTGCTTTTCAATTCGATTTGCGAAAACGCGGGTAGCTTCACCGCCTTCGATGCGGTATGGCTGGGATGCGCGATGGTTTGCTCGGATAAAAGTTCCATGCCCGAAGCGATGTTAGAAGGTGTTCGTTACGCCAATCCTTGGCAGCCTGAGGAAACGGCTAAGGCTCTCATTGAAGCCCTCACTGACTCACAATATCTCGCAACTTTGCAGCAAAAGGCGCGGGATCGTGGCGCCAGCCTGCAGACTTGGTCCGAAAGAGCACAGCAAGTTATAGAGTTCTGCAATTCACTTAAAGGCGGGATGCGCAATAAGCAAAACTAGAACATGGAAATACTCACTCATCCCAATTCCCTCCCTGCTTCACGCAGGCACAAACATCGCTATACAGCGCTGGCGGCTAGCGTGTTGGGGAATTGTATGCAGTGGTCGGGAGTGCAGAGTTACCTGCTGCGACGACCGGCAATCCATTTGATCTATTTGCACCACACTCCTGATTTCGCTTGGCTCGAAAGGCTGCTGCTCGATCTGTCGCGTGATTTTGATTTTATCGACCACGACGAGGCTGTGTCGCGGATTCGCAGTGGGAAGGAAGGCAAGCCAGCAATATCGTTTTCGTTCGATGACGGCTTTGCAAGTTGTAAGCCGGCTGTGAAGGTTCTTGAGCAGTTTGGTACACGCGGGTTGATCTATATCTGCCCAGGTCTGGTCGGAATGGATGACCCAGGCGTGGCCCGGTTTTTTGGTGGCCAGCAACCGGAAGGGGTGTTGGATTGGGATAGTATCATCGCGATTAAGAGTGCTGGGCATCTGGTTGGGTCTCATACCGTCACACACCGAAATTTGGCAAAACTATCCGCATCGGAACTTACTGAAGAGCTAGAGACGAGTCGCCAAATCATTCTTTCTAAGCTCGGAATTTGCGAGCATTTTGCGTGGCCGTTTGGGAGAATGCAGTTCTTTTCGTACCAAGCGTTTCAATGTGCAGTGATGGCAGGCTATAAATCGATTGCTTCTGGGATTCGTGGATCGCATCGCGTCGCAAATGACGGAATGCTTTTCAGGCACGTTATCCACCCAGGACAAACCGCTGAGTCGTTGAAACGATTCCTTGCGTTATCGCTCGCAGGACTTGACGGGCACTCGCGGTCGCGAAAATGGATCACCGCTTCGAATGCGCATAACCTTCTTAAGGTGCAACAAAATTGTATGGCCACTTTCGATCAGCAGAACACGTCCAATGAGTAGTCGAGTTTACATTTATGGTGCGGGCGGTCATGGAAAAGTACTCGCCTCCGTGGCGCGATCTACTGGTCGCTTCTCGGAAATTGTCTTCATTGACGACCATCCAAAGTTCACGCAAGTAAACGGACTAGCAGTCTTGCACTCGCGAGAAGTCGAATTTTGCGACGAGTCGCGGTTGATTTTTGGGGTGGGGCACAATTCGACTCGGTATTCGCTGGTACAGCGGATCAACTCAAGCTATGTCACGTTGATTCACTCGAGCGCCAATGTTTGCGAATTCTCCCAATTGGGTGAGGGCTGTGCTGTGATGCCAAACGCGGTACTCAATACCGACGCGATCATCGGCAATCACTGTATCATCAATTCGGGTGCGATCGTTGAACACGATTGCAGACTCGCGGATTTCGTACACTTGTCGCCCAACGCGGCGCTTTCCGGAGGAGTTGAGATAGGTGAGGGCTCGCACATTGGTTTGGGCGCGTGTGTGATTCAAGGAATTAAGATTGGCAAGTGGGCCACGATTGGTGCAGGCGCAGTGATCATTAAAGACGTGCCCGATTTTGCCGTGGTAGTCGGCAATCCAGGCAAAATCATCAAATTCAATACAGTTAGTTTGTAATGGCCTCAAAATTCAGGGTTCCGCCTAGAAGATTTGCATTCGTTGTGCTTTCATAGAAATTCACATCGGCTCCCAAGTCAACCGTTGAATAAGGTATATGAAGGGTGCTCAAGAGAATCGACAACCCAATTTTGGTGCAAGTGGCGATTGGTGCTACAGCAAGGCTGGTGGTGGTTTTGGTTGCCATTGCAACCGTAATCACTTCAGCTTGGGCACTCGTCGACCACGAAAAGATTCATGTGGCAGTCGGATTTGCTGCATTGATGATTACCTTGCTTCCGTTTCTATTCCTGCGCAGGTACGATTTATTTAGCCCTTGGTCCTTTGTCATTTTGGCCATTTTTACCGGTGGCACTCTACAGGGCATCGCCATCTCTGCTGAATGGCCGTCCGCGGAACATATCGACACGACTATGTTGCTAGGGCAGCGTTCCGAGTACTTCTTCTATCCCGCCTTTGTCTATCTTTCGTCCTTGGCTTGCCTTGCGCTGGGGTATTTTATTCCATTCAGGCTAGTGCGTGAACGATTCTGGTTCCACCGAGAATTTGCTCTGTCGAAATTGAGGATTGCAATTCTTTTGGCTCTCGCAATGTCGCTGTCAGCGACTGCCCTATACATTCGCGCTACCGGTGGTTTTGCGTCCGGACGCATTTCGGACAAGCGGACGACGATCACTTCCCTGGATGTCGCCAACGACGAACTCGAGCAGTACGGATACCTTCGCCAAATTACGAAACTCGGAGCGCTTTCGTTTTTGGTGTTGGGAAGTTTCCATTTGTCCAAGAGACGCAATTTAAAGCTCGGCACTTTTCTAATTCTGACGATGGTTTTTGCTCTCGCGGTACTTATGCCATTTTACGCAAGTAGTCGTGCGGGCGTAGTCTGGCTGTTTATCGGCTCCCTAGGCCTAGTGTATTACTACAAAAAAGAGCAAGTGGTACGTAGCTTACCGATTCTCTTGGGCATCGCAGTCGTGATATTTGTGGCCATGTCTATGTTAAGGCACACGGATACTGCAGATGCCGTCCAGAAGGCGAGCATGGAAGACTCGCTCAAGTCATTATTGTTGAATCGCAATGGGCCGAATTTGGCAAAGACCGCGCATATCATTAATCACCTTCCTGGAAAACTCGAGTTTCAATATGGCCGCACGATAGCGGTTTGGGCGTTGGCTCCGATTCCGAGAGCTATTTTTCCTGGAAAGCCGCTCATTCACTCCGGCCCCATCATTGGTACCGAGATCTACGGCACTAAAGTTTCCGGTGTTCCGCCGGGGCTAATCGCGGAAATGTATTGGAATTTTCACCTTGTGGGGGCAATCCTTGGTTTGTTCTTAACGGGCGTTGGTCTGCGGTGGATTTACGAACAGTTTTGGCGTTTGAATTCGGATTCTGCTGTGTTAATTCCCTTGTACCTGTTTTCTCTACAGGAAATTGGTTACGGCGTGCTTGGCCATTCGCTAGGCTACGGCGTGTTTATGAAGTTTATAGATTTCCTTACCGCCGCTGGATTGATGTACTTTTGCACTCGGAAGATTCGTGGATAAGTCGGACAATGGAGTTAGTTCAGCGCTTGTTCGGTAGTTACGGCCTTTTGATTCGTCGTATGGGAGTTGACCTTGAGTAAGAAGCTATCGGAAAAAACTGCACTAATAACTGGCGGAACAGGATCGTTTGGTAAGACGATGACAGGCCAACTCTTGAAGAAGGGTTACGGTGAAGTTCGAATTTTCAGCCGTGATGAGTGGAAGCAGGAAGAGATGCGGGTGCGCATGGCTGAAAACCGACTCAAATTTTACATTGGTGACGTGAGGAATAGGGCGAGCGTGGATGCAGCCATGGAGGGCGTTGATTTGGTGTTCCATGCGGCAGCGCTCAAGCAAGTGCCGTCATGCGAGTTCTTTCCGATCGAAGCGGTCCAAACGAATATTTTGGGCAGCCACAATGTGATCGAATCCGCCGTGAAGGCAAAGGCCGAGTGCGTTGTCTGCTTGGGGACGGACAAAGCGGTCTACCCGGTTAACGCCATGGGTATGACCAAGGCGTTGATGGAGAAAACCGCCCAAGCGATCGCTCGACGGCTTAAGGAATCTGATACGCGTGTCTGCTCAGTTCGCTACGGCAATGTGATGTACTCGCGCGGCTCTGTGATTCCACTGTTCGTACAGCAAATCAAGGATCGTGCTCCGCTGACCATCACGGATCCCAAGATGACTCGCTTCATGCTGCCACTGCGTGATTCGGTTGAGTTGGTGGAGTTTGCTTTCGAGCATGGACGACAGGGTGATGTGTTCATCAAGAAAGCTCCGGCATGCACGATCGGTGACCTGGCAAAGGCTATACTCGAACTGTTTCAAAGCAACTGCGAAATTAAGGCGATTGGGATGCGACACGGCGAGAAGTTGCATGAGACGCTGGCCAGTGTTCAAGAGATTCGTCGCGCCGAAGACATGGGTAGTTTCTTGCGAATACAAATGGATGATCGCGACTTAAACTACTCAAAGTACTTCACCGAAGGTGACGTTTTGGAGGCGGAAGTTCGCGATTACGATTCGGACTCGACCGCACAATTATCCCTATCAGAAGTCAAAGAGCTGCTGCTCAGTCTGCCCGAAGTTCAGGCGGAACTCAGTCAACATTTGGCGCAACTTGCTCACGCACAGCGCTAAGGCCAAAGGATAATCGCGAAATGACGACAGTTGTTGTGACTGGCAGTGATGGTTTGCTAGGTTGGCACTTACGCTGTTTCCTTTCGACATTAAAGGAGATTACCGTCGTCGCCTGCAATCGGCAACAATGGAATGACGCTGATTTTTTGACGAAAGCTGTTAAAAGTGCTGATGTCGTTGTGCATCTGGCTGGCATGAACCGAGGTGACGATCAGGAAGTAGCCAAAACGAATGTTGCCTTAGCAGATCAATTGATCTACGCCTGCCAGGCGTCTCAGAGCAAACCTCATGTTTTGTTCAGTTCCTCAACCCATGCGGATGGTCAGACTAGTTATGGCATTTCCAAACGAATCGCCCATGAACATCTGGCCGAGTGGTCCGAGCGCGTAGGAGCCGCCTATTGCAACTTGATTCTCCCGCACGTCTTTGGAGAACATGGTAAGCCTTTTTACAACTCCGTAGTTTCGACGTTTGCCTATCAATTGGCGCAAGGGCTTACGCCCGAAGTAAAAGGGGAGGGTCAGCTTGCATTGTTACATGCGCAAGAAGTCGCTAGCCTTTTCTGGCAGCATATTTGCCAAGGAACGTGTGGCATAGAGCGGCCTCAGGGTACACCCATTTCGGTAACGGCGCTTCTGGCTCGCCTTCAAGCCTTGGACTCCCGTTATCGAAGTGGAGTGATTCCACGTCTGTCTAAGCCGCTGGATTTGCGGCTTTTCAATACCTACCGTTCCTACTTCTCTCATGAGCGGCGAGCGCACTCGCTAAAATTGCATTCGGACAATCGCGGTAGCCTGTTCGAGTCAATTCGCTCGGATGGTTGCGGGCAAGTTTTTTTGTCAACGACTCACCCAGGGATAACGCGTGGGAACCACTTTCATACCCGTAAAGTTGAACGATTCGTTGTGATTGACGGTGAAGCAGAGATAAAAGTGCGTCGCATGTTGACCTCTGAGACTCATACTTACCGTGTATCCGGCGTGGAACCTCAAGCGATTGATATTCCCGTGCTCTATACGCATAACATTAAGAACGTTGGGGAGGGGCCACTGTGGACAATGTTTTGGGCTGGCGAACACTTTGACCCGCAGGATTCGGATACTTACTTTTGTGAAGTCGATGAGGTTGTAGCTTAAATATGAGTCAATCGCGGCTGAAAGTCATGACGATTCTAGGGACTCGCCCTGAAATCATCCGACTGTCAAGTGTCATGAAGGCGCTTGACCAAACTACAGATCACTTGATCGTGCATACCGGTCAAAATTACGACTACGAGTTAAACCAGATCTTCTTTGATGAGCTGGGGATTCGCAGTCCCGATTTCTATTTAGGCGTCGATACGAGTTCGCTGGGTGCGGTACTTGCGGGCACTTTGCTCGAATGCGAGAAAGTGCTGCGCGCCGAGCAGCCTGATGCAGTTGTCATTTTGGGTGATACGAATAGTGCAATGGCAGGGATCATGGTGCGTCGTCTAAAGATTCCACTTTATCACATGGAAGCCGGCAATCGCTGCTTTGATTTTAATGTTCCTGAGGAAACCAATCGCCGCATCATCGATCACATCAGTGACTTCAATCTCGTCTACACCGAACATGCGCGTCGTCACTTGCTATCTGAGGGAATCCCACACCGGCGGATTTACCACACTGGTTCGCCCATGCGCGAAGTGCTAGAAGCGCACGCGTCTAAGATCGATGCGTCGACGACCTTAAGTCAACTGGGACTAGAGGAACGCGAGTTTATCCTCGTCAGCATGCACCGCGAAGAAAATGTAGATTCGCCGGTTGTACTGCGGGAGCTATTGCGCGCCTTGGATATGTTAGCCGAGCAATTTGCTTTTCCAGTCATCGTATCAACTCATCCGCGGACGCGCAAGCGAATCGAATCGCTTGGTCACAAATGCTTGAACGACAAAATTCAGTTTTTGAAGCCATTCGGCTTTTGCGATTATAACTATTTGCAAAAGAAATCCTTCTGCACCGTGTCGGACAGCGGAACCATCAGCGAAGAGTCATCCATACTCCGCTTTCCCGCGATCACTATTCGCAATGCACTCGAGCGGCCCGAAGCCCTGGATACTGGCAGCATCATCATTTCGGGAACAAATGCAGAACGTATTGTCGACTGTGTACGGCTTGCAGCGGAAGAGTTTCGGGCTGGGAAAATGCCCCCCTGCCCAGCGGACTACGAAGTCTCAAATTGCTCGCAGCGAGTTGTGCGGCTGATCCTCGGAACCGCCAAATTGGCTCACCGTTGGCAGGGAATTGAACCCATCGTACAGTCGTGAGCCACTCGCGTTTCTGAACCACCTTCCATCAAACAAGTCTGATTGTTGTATGCCGACAAAAGCTCAAGTTCATGAACGTATCTTCTTGTCTCCGCCGCATATGGGCGGCAACGAAGTCGACTATGTAATGCAAGCCTTCAAGAGCAATTACATTGCTCCCATCGGACCGCAGCTCGTGGAGTTTGAACGAAACTTCAGCCAATTAACGGGCCTAGAGCATTGTGTGGCGGTCGCCAGTGGTACTGCCGCGATGCACTTGGTGCTGAGGACTTTGGGCGTCAAAGCGGGCGATACTGTTTTGGCGTCCACGCTAACTTTTATCGGAAGTGTCAGCCCCATCGCTTTCCTGGGCGCGAAACCCGTGTTCATAGATTGCGACACTACATCATGGACCATGGATCCGAATCTAGTTGCGGACGCAATTAAGCAGTTGAAAGCTCGCGGGGAACTTCCGTCTGCGGTCGTACCCACCGATCTTTACGGGCAGAGTTCGGATGTCGACGCCATCCGGTCAATTTGCGATCCCGAAGGTATTCCGGTGGTAGTCGATTCTGCTGAAGCCCTGGGAGCAACCTACCGCGGCGAGGCCGCAGGGAAACGCGGACGAGCAGCAATCTACTCATTCAACGGTAACAAAATCATCACCACATCCGGTGGCGGGATGTTGGCAACGGATGATGAACAGCTTGCCCAGCGTTGCAAACATTTATCCACACAAGCCAGAGAGTCCTTTTTGCATTACGAGCATGCTGAGATTGGTTACAACTATCGCATGAGCAACATTTTAGCCGGGATTGGCATCGGTCAACTGGAAGTACTGCCAGAGCGGGTACATCGCAAACGAGAGATCTTTGATCGATATGTGGACAGATTGGCGGACTTACCGGGCGTATCGTTTATGCCGGAGGCAGAATACGGTCAAAGTACTCGCT
>JAYVHC010000646.1:0-10091 GCA_043771575.1 Planctomycetia bacterium | reverse complement strand
CGGTACATTTCAATGCCCATCAGGATGCATGCGATCAACATAAATATCGTGGATGCAATCAGCATCACGGTATAAACCGAGTACGGTTGTCGTGGTTGGTTTCCGCTACTCATGATTCTTACTCGGTTCAAAGGATTCGAAGAATTGTTGGGAATGCGAGGGTTCGAGGGCGAGACTTAGAATAGCTTCGTATCGACACGGTCGCCTTTGCGAATGTATCCGGTTTGGAAGCCTGTCAAAATCTGTGCCACTGAAGCGCCAGGATTAACTCGAGTGATCTTCAAGCGGCCCAAATATTGACCTGCTCGACTGACTTCCAACGTGAGGCCCTCACGCATGCCAGAATCTTGACCCAGCGATACCTCAACCAAACCACCGGTACTAACCGCAGTGATCTCGCCGTTGGCTTCAGGAGCACCCTGAACAAGTGAGTTTGGCTTGAGTCCGAGGATTTCCAATTGCTCCTTGGCTCCGGTGTAATCCGAAGCAAGTTGTTGGAGGCGTTCGTTGAGCGATTGATACATCCCTTCCAAGCGTGTCTTTTCGTCAAGGGCCTTGGTATAGCGTGCAAATGTCTGGTCGCGGTCTTCTCTGGCATCCACGATTTGCTTGCGGAGAGTCTCATTGTCTTTGGTGCGAGCGTTGAGGTCCTGCTGTGTTTGCTGCTCAGTCAAAACCAAAGCGGTATGCGCGGCCAGCAATTTCTTCAACTCACCTTCTTGAGCGGCGAGTTCGGATTCACGCTGTTCGATTTGCGTTTGCAATGCGCCAAGAGCTGATCGACGAGCGGCTTGCTCGATCGAAAGTTCGCTCTTGGTATCTTCCAAAGTTGTCGTAAGCTGTTTGTTTTTTTCTTCCGCTTTCTTTACCCGCGCTTCGTAGCCCGTCGCCGGATCTTTGACCAATTTGCGATAATCCACATGCGATGCGTTCACCGCAACCGCCAAGGTGAAGAAAATAACGCTCAACAAAAATAGCAAACCGGTAAATACTTTTCCCAGCAGTGTCATGCGAGAATCCCTCGGGCAGGAGCACTCTTGCCGGCAAGAACCGGAAGAAGCGTCCCATCAGAAAAGGCGAAATTGAGCGAACGGGAATTTGACAAGCGGATCCAGGCACTCCTCCACACTTTGCGGAGAGAAAACCTTCGACCACACGCACTAATATAGTTACGCATGAATTCTGCTGTCAACGAATTCGGAAAAAATAGGCGGTTTGGGTCGTCAGCCGGGGGTCAATCTACCGCGCTTCCACGCCTTCGCGAGAGCAATAGGCACTTTAGGGTGGTTTGCCCATACCGAAATAACTATTATCAATTCGCCTATCGTATCGTAAACGCCTCGACGTAGGATCGTGTGAGCGATAGACTAGTGAGTTTTCTAGCATGGGCACGAAAATCGCTTTTGTGGCGGAATGACGCCGTGGGTGATTGGGGTTGGCCGATTCACAGCATTTGCCAAGTGTACCTAAGTTCCTAAGTACCTAAGTTCACCTAGTTTAAAGCGTTTGGAGTACTTAAGTTGATTTTGATTCTACGCGGCGATGCCACCGATGAACAAATTGCCCACGTTGTGGAACGCGTGCAAGCCATGGGAATGCAAGCCCACTTGAGTCGCGGCACGCATCGTACGATTGTGGGCATTATTGGCGACGAGGAACAAACGCGCGAGGCTCCTCTACGCGCGATTCCCGGTGTGGCCGATGTGATTCCTGTCCTGCCACCCTACAAACTGGCCAGCCGCGATGCGCATCCTCGCGAAAGTGTAGTGGATGTAAGCGGAGTCAGCATCGGTGGTGGATACTTGGCCATGATCGCTGGCCCATGTTCGGTCGAAGAACCAGACCGCATGGATCGCATCGCCAAAGCGGTTGCCGCTAGCGGGGCGAACATTTTTCGTGGCGGCGCTTTCAAACCTCGCACAAGTCCTTATGCGTTTCAGGGATTGGGCGAAGAAGGCCTGAGAATTCTACGTGAGGCAGGGCACAAACATGGCATGCCGGTTGTTACAGAAGTCACCGATCCTCGCAACGTAGAAATGGTGGCTGAGTACGCTGACATGTTACAAATCGGTGCACGCAACATGCAGAACTTTGTGCTACTGACTGAAGCAGGCAAAACGCACCGGCCGGTACTGCTCAAACGAGGCATGTCCGCTACAGTTACAGATCTGTTGATGAGCGCCGAATATGTGCTTTCGCAAGGCAATTCGCAAGTTGTGTTGTGCGAACGTGGCGTAAAGAGTTTTGATAGTGCCACTCGCAATCTTTATGACGTCGCGGCTGTGGCTCTCGTAAAGCGTTTGAGTCACTTACCGATGATCGTAGATCCGAGTCATGCGACGGGCAGACCCGATCTGATTCCGGCTTGCGCACTGGCGGGATTGGCTGTCGGGGCTGACGGTGTACATATCGAAGTTCATGATTGCCCAGAAGTTGCCAAGAGCGACGGACCCCAAGCCCTGCTCCCAGCTCAATACGATGCACTGATGGTTCAGATGAAAGCTCTTGCCCAGCTATTTGGTAAACAGGTTTCGACACCAGCGGAGTTGAGTATTCGATGAATCGAAGTCGGGCGCGGGTCTGTGGGGAAGCCGACAGTCCGCATCCGGTTTCGGCTAACGCTCGTCCGCCGAATGTGACAAGGAAAATAGAATTGATTGGAGAAATGCGTTGAGAAAGCCATTTATCGCTGGCAACTGGAAGATGAATCTGGTTAGAGATTCGTGCTTGTCGTTGGTCCACCTGCTCCAACATAAACTGCAAAATGTTGGCAACGTTGAAATTGCGGTTTGTCCGCCACTAGTCTATTTGCATGACGTGGGGAGCAATCTGCGAGGCAGCCACATTGGGCTGGGAGCGCAGAATATGTTCCACGAGAAGGAAGGCGCTTTTACGGGTGAGATTAGCGGCGGAATGCTGCGCGATATGGGTTGTCGCTACGTGATATTGGGGCATAGCGAGCGCCGTCAACTGCTTGGCGAAACCGACGCGACGGTGAACAAAAAAATCTTGGCTGCTCTGCGCAGCGAATTGACTCCGATCGTTTGTGTCGGTGAAACTCTGCAAGAGCGCGAAGCGGGTGTGACGAAACAAGTCATTACGGCTCAAATGAAAGGGTCGCTTGCGAAACTCTCTTCTGACCAAGGTCAACAGTTGGTAATTGCATACGAACCGGTGTGGGCCATCGGTACTGGCCAGACGGCTACGCCAGCCCAAGCTGAAGAAGTTCACTCCCAAATCCGAATGCTACTGAACGATTTCTTTGGCAAGCCTATCGCGGATTCCATTCGCATTTTGTACGGCGGTAGCGTGAAGCCTGACAATGCTGTTGAATTGCTAAGCCAACCGAATATCGATGGTGCCCTGGTGGGCGGGGCATCACTCAAGGCGGCTGATTTCGCGGCAATTGTTGAGGCTGCGGCGGCCTAATGTTAATCGCGATTTAACCTTAAAAAAAGCTAACCTACAGATTTGCTCTGTTCCCTAAGGATGTTGACATGTTGATAGGTGCATTGGCGCAGTATTTCTTCGGTTTCACGATTTTCGTGTTGTCGACTTTCTTGATTCTGCTGGTTCTCGTACAGCGCGGGCGCGGCGGCGGCTTGACCGGAGCTCTGGGAGGTCCAGGGGGACAAAGCGCCTTTGGTACGAAAGCAGGTGACCTCTTCACTCGAATTACTATCGGGGTGGCCACCGCCTGGATTCTGTTGTGCGCGACGGCCGTGTTTATGCTTCGCAATCGCGCTCTGCCGCAAACCGGTAGTTCGGATCGTCCAGTCGCTAAAAGCACTTTGGGCGCTACAACTAACAGCGGAACAACCGCTACCAGCGAAAACACCTCTACTTTGCCAACGCTCGACTTGTCAAATTTGAGTCTGCCAAAGTCTGACTTACCTGATTTGAAGCCCAGTGATTTAAAGCCCAGTGATTTAAAGCCCAGTGATTTGACTCCAGAGTTAACGCCAGCTGCTCCCACGGGTATCGATACTCCACCTGCTCCCAAGTAATCGTTTTGCAACTCGCTCGAACCAGAGATGGTTGAGACTTTTTTGGAATTGAAACAGTGCTGCTAAGTATGACAGGGCAAGGTCAGGGGCGAAGACCTTTCGACCAGACTGAAATCACTGTCGAAGTGCGCGCAGTCAACAATCGATTTCTAAAAATTCAAACACGCGTGAGCGACACGATATCGGGCTTGGAACCGCAAATTGAATCTGTGGTCAAGCAATCGCTGCGACGAGGCTCGTTGCAGATTGGCGTTTACCTTTCGGGCAAGTCCGCAGCCGGCGACTATTGTCTGCAAGAATCGGTACTGGAATCTTATTTCCACCAATGCACGGCACTCGCCGCCAAGTTAGGCACCGCTTCCGGTGTTTCGGTGGCTAGCCTGTTGCTATTGCCGGGCGTCGTAGGTGAAAACAGCGGACGATTAAGCGAAGTCGATGAAGCCCTGGCAACCAGCGTCCTGGCGACGGTGACCGATGCCATGGAATGTTTAAACCGTATGCGATTGTCCGAGGGTCAATCGATGGGATCGGAGCTTGCGCAGCAGTTGGTCAAGCTGCGCGAGATCACGCTGCTGATCGAAGTGCGAGCCCCTAAAGTGATCGACGAGTACAAACTGCGCTTGCACGGCAGGTTGGCACAATCGCTCTCTGAGATCGGCGGGCAAATTCAGGAAACGGACTTGGTAAGAGAAATTTTGGTGATGGCCGACAAAGCCGATATTCGCGAAGAGGTTGTCCGGTTGCGGAGTCATTTCCTCCAGTTCCAGTCGCTGCTAGACGATCCGTGCAGTCAAGGACGTAAGTTAGACTTCCTGATTCAAGAGATTTTCCGCGAAGTAAATACAATCGGGTCGAAGGCCGGCGATGCGGAAATTGCCCAAAGGGTTGTTGATATGAAGTCAATCATCGAACAAATGCGAGAACTGGTCCAAAATGTGGAGTGAGGACGTGGGAGACGCAGGTAAACTGATTATTCTGACTGGGCCGTCAGGCGCTGGCAAATCGACTGTGGTCAGGCACCTACTCACCGATTGTCCACTGCCGTTAACGCTGAGCGTGTCGGCGACAACTCGCCAGTCGCGAGCCGGTGAAGTCGATGGCAGGGATTATCATTTTGTAAGTCATCAGCAGTTTGGGCGTATGAGGGAGGCCGGAGAGTTTCTAGAGTGCAAAGAGGTTTTTGGGAGAGGCGATTGGTATGGAACCATTGCTGCCGAAGTCGATAGTGGTCTGAATTCGGGTAAGTGGGTGATTTTGGAGATCGATGTGCAGGGCGCTTTAGCAGTCATGCAATTGAGATCTGACACGATCAGTTTTTTTGTCCACCCAGGTTCTCTTGAAGAGTTGGCGATCCGATTGCGTCGCCGCGGCACGGATAGCCAAGAGGCGATTCGCCGACGATTGGAAGTCGCGGCTGAAGAGTTGCAAGCTCTGAAGCACTATCAATACGAAATAATCAACCGAGAGGTCGAACAATCGGTTGCCGAGATATGTCAACTGTTACAACCATACGTTTCCGGAGTAAAGCATGCTTGAAGAACTGAAAGAAGAAGAGATCGTTAACAAGGTCGGCGGACGATTCAAATTGTCGACACTGATTCAAAAACGACTCGTGCAAATCAATCGTGGCAGCCGCCCATTGGTCGACTTTGTATCCGAAAACAAAATGGAAATCGTGCTGCAAGAGATTCTTCAGGACAAGATCTTCCTGACGGCGGCCGGCGAACTTACCCTGGCGACCGAATCCGAGGAAGGCGATCTGCTCGATATGGACAGCCTCGAGCTATGACAGCGGCTCGCATCGTGGTTGGCATCGCTGGCGGAATTGCGGCGTACAAAGTCGCATCGACCGTTAGCAAACTGGTCCAGGCTGGGCACTCGGTCGACGTCGTGTTGACCGAGAATGCTCATCAGTTTGTTGGACCAGCCACCTTCGCTGCCCTATGCGGACGAGCTCCAGTAACCGAGATTTTTGATGCGCGCTATCCGCTTGGGGCCCACATCGAATTGGCGGACCAAGCCGATTTGCTGTTGATCGCACCCGCTACCGCGCGCATTTTGGCGAGCTGTGCCTGGGGCTTGTCGGACGATTTGTTGAGCACGTTGTATTTGACTTGCGAGTGCCAAGTTTTGATGGCTCCAGCCATGAGCAGTTCGATGTGGAGCCAGCCCGCAGTTGCGCGTAACGTCGATCAGTTGAAAAAAGATGGCGTGCAGATGATCGGACCCGAGAGCGGTTGGCTGAGTTGCCGCAAGCAGGGTGAAGGTCGCATGGCGGAAGCGGAAACGATTCTCCAAGCGATATCCGCTTGCCTCAAGAATAAAAGCAACTGAGGCCGTATGGCAAGAATCCTGATCACTTCTGGACCAACTCGACAGTACCTTGACCCAGTCCGATACCTCACCAACGCGAGTAGTGGCCGTATGGGGACTGCTCTGGTTGATTCTGCGATTGCACGTGGCCATGAAGTCGTCGTGGTGACCGGTCCAGTGCAAGTTCAATATTCAAACTCGGCCCAAGTTGTCGCAGTCGACACGACGGATGAGATGCTTGCGGCGGTTCTCGAGCACTTTCCCAACTGCGATGGTTTGATCGGCGCCGCCGCTCCTTGCGATTACATGCCGCGACGCATCAGCTCAGACAAAATCACCAAGTCCGGCCAACCGATTCAACTTGAGTTGATTGAAACGCCGGATATCGTAGCCACCGCAGCGCACAACAAACTGTCCCATCAGTGGGTCGTTGGATTTGCACTGGAGACGGAAGATTTACGATTTCGCGCGATTGTAAAAATGCAGCGCAAGTGTTGCGATATGATGGTCTCCAACGGCCCGAGCGCTATCAATTCGCTGACCAACGAAGTCGAAATCTTGGCAGCGGATGGCAGTACGATTGCTTACGTATCAGGCGATAAACGGACAGTTGCCAACGCGATCATTCAAGCCACTGAAACACTGTACACTCGATGACTCAACTCACACGGTCCACGCAGATCGATCTTTCTGTTCAGCTCGGGCGTTTGCAACTTCGCAATCCAATCTTGGTCGCTTCCGGAACGTTCGGCTACGCGCGTGAAATGGAAAGTCTGGTTAATCTGGCTGCGTTGGGTGGGATTCTGCCTAAAACGATTACGCTCCATCCACGTTTGGGCAACGCTCCTTGGCGCACAGTTGAAACGTCGGCTGGCCTGCTGAATTCCATTGGCCTCGACAACGACGGCGTCGATACCTTCATTGAAAAACACTTGACGTACCTGCGAACCATTGACTCTGCGATCGTGGTCAGTGTGGCTGGCAAGAGTCGCGATGAGTTCGTGGAACTGGCTAAGCGAATTGAAAGTGCTGGCGGCGCGGCGGCTTTGGAATTGAACATCTCTTGCCCGAACGTTTCCGGCGGAGTTGATTTCGGTACCGATCCGAGCATGTGCTATGAAGTGATTCGCAGTGTCCGCGACAATTGCAGTCTGCCGATTTGGGCAAAGCTGACCCCTAACGTGTCGCGTATCGCTGAGATTGCCAAAGCAGCGGCAGAGGGTGGCGCAGACGCGGTTTGCTGCATCAATACGCTTCTTGGGATGGCCATTGATTGGCGACGCCGCAAGCCAATCCTTGGCAACATCATGGGTGGCCTCAGTGGACCTGCGATCAAACCGGTTGCGTTGCGCTGCGTCTATCAAGTCGCCAGCGCAGTCGATATTCCGATTGTGGGAATCGGCGGAATCGGTAACATCGACGACGTGATGGAGTTTCTTGCTGCCGGTGCCAGTGCAATTCAGGTCGGCACGGCGAATTATTACGATCCAAAAATCAGTCAAAAGTTGGTCGAGCAATTGCCAGCCGCCCTTGCGGAACTTGGCGTGGGCTCGGTCCGCGAAGCTGTCGGAACTATTGTGAAAGCCAAGTAGAGTCATGCGAGTTCTTTCAGGTATTCAACCCACTGGTCGTTTTCATTGGGGCAATTACTTCGGCGCGATTCGCCAATACATAGAGCTGCAAGACGAGCACGAAGGATACTACTTCATCGCCAACTTGCATGCTCTAACAACGATTCGAGATGCTGGGTTGCTGCGCAGTTTGACTCGCGATGCAGCTCTCGATTTGTTGGCCCTCGGACTGAACCCGCAGAAGGCAACATTGTTCGTACAATCGGACATTCCCGAAGTCTCGCAACTGACTTGGATACTGATGACGGGCACGCCCATCGGCTTGCTTGAACGCTGTGTTGCGTTCAAGGACAAGAAGGCTAAAGGTATTACGGCCGACGCGGGTCTGTTCACGTACCCGGTGTTAATGGCCGCTGATATTCTGGCCTATGATGCCAATTGGGTTCCCGTCGGCCAAGATCAAGTGCAGCACATCGAAGTCTGTCGCGATTTGGCAGGTAGTTTCAATCACGCGTTCGGTGACGCGTTTGTGCTGCCTGAGGCGCGATTGCTCAACGATTCGGCCAAGGTGCCAGGCACCGACGGCGAAAAGATGTCCAAGAGTTACAATAACACGATTGGCATTTTCGAACCTGAAAAGGACGCTCGCAAGAAGATCATGCGCATCAAGACCGACGCGCGCCCGATGGAAGAACCCAAAGAACCTGAGGGCGATCATCTGTTTCAGCTCTATCAGTTGATGGCTTCAGAATCCGAGATCGCCGAGATGGCAGAGCTGTATCGCAAAGGCGGTTTTGGTTATGGCCAGATTAAAACCGCGCTAGCGGATGCGGCTGAAAAATATTTTCAAGCTGCGCGCGATCGCCGAGCTGAACTCGAGCGCGATCCGGATTTGGTCAGCGACATTTTGGCTGACGGTGCCAAGCGTGCCCGCTCCAAAGCTGCTGAAGTGCTCGCGCGAGTTCAAGCGGCGTGTGGGATTGCATCCAGGCTGTAGGGTGGGTCGAGGTACGAGACCCACCCTTCAGCGAACTCAGAGATGGTGGGTTTTCGTTCCTCAACCCACACTACACAGTCAATGCTTGGGAACACGGCTAAGCAAATCCGCAGGACGACAGATTTGCCCCCCGCGTAGCACCAGTTCGATTTGTCTGGTGTTCCGTATGTCTTCCAAGGGGTTCGCCGAAAGCAATACGATGTCGCCCACCTTGCCTGCAGTCACTGAGCCCAATCGTTCACTTTCGCCCAGCGCAGCGGCATTGGTTAGCGTTGCAGCCCGCAGCGCAGCAGCCGGGGGCATGCCTGACTCCACGAGCATCTCCAATTCCTGGTGCATCGACAAGCCGGGTGGCACTTGCGGTTCGGGCGAGTCAGTTCCAACTAGCAGCGGAACGCCTAGACGATACAACTTTCCCGTAAGTTCCTGATACTTACTAAATTCACGCTGGCGATCTTCGAGCGGCCCGCCCTGCGGACAGCCCGTTCGCTGAAGGTACATCGGCCAGAATTTACGAAGCCGTTCAGGGACCAGTTGGTTGTCTGGATGATCGCGAACACTTGGCACGTCTGGCAGTAAAATCATGTTGCGAAACACAGCTAAGGTCGGATCGACGTACGTCTTTCGCTTTGCCAGTTCGGTCACGAGCGACTCGCAAACCGGATTGCTGAGATCAAGTCTGCCGCGGTATCCGGGCTCCTTTGAGATCTCCTTCGGAATGACATAGTTGAAAACCGACCAAATGTGCTCGAGTCCATCTATGCCATCAGCGACAGCTTCCTGCGCGGTGTAACTGCCAAGATGAGCAGTGACGAACAAGCCGCGGCGATGCGCCTCTTCGATAATCGCTCGCCCAACGGGACGAGCCGTACCAGCGTAAATTTTCACGGTCCTGATATTCCACTGCGAGAGGTCGTCGAATAACGCAGGCACCTTGGCCGGATCGCTGATCGCGTGTCCCACGTCGCGATGAATTGGTGGATCCGCGTCCAACAGCGGACTGCAAGTGAAGACGCGCGGGCACCATTCTGGATGCGAGGCTGCAAATCGCGCGACAAGCGTTGCGGCCACCACTTCGTCGCCGGTGCTGCGGATCGAGGTTACTCCCGCTGCCAAATAAAGTGGCAAGACCTCATCCCCCGTAACATGCGCGAAGTCGAGCACATGCACGAGGTGCACATGAGCATCAATCAAACCCGGCAC